>SKZJ01000002.1 GCA_007127425.1 Wenzhouxiangella sp. | reverse complement strand
TTGCGGTCCAGTTGCTGCTGGATGTTGCCGATTTCCTGCCTGAGTTCATCCAGGCGGGCTTCGACTTCCTCCGGTGAGCGGTCATCGAAAGCGAACGCGGCGACCGTAGCCACCAGCATCACGCTCGCTGCACTCAGAAGGCGCACGAGGGCCGACTCAGCCCCCATCAATCAGCGGCTGGCCGGTCATTTCTGCGGGCACTTCAAGGCCCAGCAGGGTGAGCATGGTCGGAGCGATGTCGCGCAGGCTGCCGGACTCATGCATGTTCACCGATCGCGGGCCGACGTAGAGAAACGGCACGGGGTTGGTGGTGTGGGATGTATGCACCTGGTTGTTTTCCGGGTCGGTCATCTGCTCGACGTTGCCGTGATCGGCGGTCAGCAGCATTTCCCCGTCGGCGCGGCGGACCGCCTCGTCGACATGTCCCAGCAATTCGTCGACGGCCTCGACCGCCTTGACTGCGGCTTCGAATACGCCGCTGTGGCCGACCATGTCGGGGTTGGCCACATTGCAGATGATCACCTGGTAATCACCGCTGTCGATGGCTGCCACCAGGTCTTCGGTAAGTTGCGGTGCGCTCATTTCAGGCTGGAGATCGTAGGTAGCGACGTCGGGGGAGGGGATCAGCTTGCGGTCTTCGCCCTCGAACACCTGTTCCTTGCCGCCGTTGAAAAAATAGGTGACATGCGCGTACTTCTCGGTTTCGGCAATGCGCAGTTGCCTGAAGCCCGCAGCCGCCAGCTCGGCACCGAGCAGGCGCTCATGCGTCATCGGTCCGAAAGCGACATCGGTATCCAGCTCGTCCTGGTAGTGGGTCATGCTGACCATGGCCGCCAGCTTCGGGCGGCGCGCTTCGAAGCCGTCGAAATCCGGCGTGACGAAGGCGCTGGTGAGTTGCCGGGCACGGTCGGCGCGGAAATTGATGAAGATGACGACGTCGCCGTCCTCGATCCGTCGCCCGTCACCGATCACGGTGGGAAGGACGAACTCGTCGTCCTCGTCGCGATCATAGGCCTGTTGCAGTGCTTCGGAAGCGCTGTCGCAATGGTGCTCGGCCTCGGCCTCCACGATGGCGTTCCAGGCCTTGTGCGTGCGTGCCCAGCGCTGGTCGCGATCCATTGCGTAGTAACGACCGCCAACGCTGGCGACTCGCACCCGCTCCCGGCCTTCGACGGCGGCTTCCAGGCGGTTGATCGATGGTTCGGCGCTGCGCGGCGGCATATCGCGGCCATCGAGGAACGCATGGACCGCCACCTCCGGTGCGCCCTGATCCAGGGCCAGGTCGATGGTGGCCAGCAGGTGATCTTCGTGGCTGTGGACGCCGCCGGGCGACAGCAGGCCCATGATATGCACGCAGCCGCTGTTTTCGCGGGCTTTCCCGATGGCACTGACCAGCGCGGGGTTGGTGGCAAAGCTGCCGTCCTCGATGGCCTTGCCGATGCGCGTCAGCTCCTGGTAGACGGTCCGGCCGGCGCCGATATTGAGGTGGCCGACCTCGGAGTTCCCCATTTGCCCGTCCGGCAGCCCGACTGCCTGTCCGGAGGTTTCAAGCAGGCTATGCGGGCATTCGGCCCAAAGGCGATCCCAGTTGGGCGTGTGACCGGTACTGATGGCATTGTCGGGGGCCGCTTCCCGATGGCCCCAGCCATCAAGAATCAGCAGAACCAGCGGCTGATGATCGGGCATTGGACTGGGTATCCTCTTGAGTTTCGAGTCGATTCTCCCAATTATCCCATACCCGGGTATCGCTATGCTGGCAACGAAAGCCCATATCTAGGATAATGGCCGGCTTTGACCCGACCTGGATTTGGTGATGGAGCGTATTTTCGAGTTCATCGGCAACCACACGATTCTGACCGGAATTTTCGGTGTGGTGTTGCTGGCATGGATCATCTATGAGGTCAGTCGCATGACCCGGCAGTGGAAGGAAGTCGACTCGCTCGGTGCCGTGCGGTTGATCAACCGGGAGGATGCGCTCATTCTTGATGTGTCCAACAGTGCTGATTACGCCAAGGGTCATATTCACGGGGCGCTGCACATGCCGCCGTCGAAAATCGAGGCCGGCAATCAGCAGTTGCTGAAAGACAAGGACCGGCCGGTCCTGCTCTATTGCAAGAATGGTCAGGTCTCGCCGCAGATGGCCACACGACTGACCAAGCTCGGCTTCACCAACGTCAACCTGCTCATTGGCGGTCTGGCGCAGTGGATCGCCGATCAGCAGCCGGTCACCCGCCACAAGGGGGCGGCGAAATCCGGCGGCAAGGACAACAAGGAAAAGAAGGACAAGAAGAAGGCCAGGGCCGAGCGCCAAAAGGCCGGTGAGGACAATTGATCCCCACGACGACATATCCAACTTCAATCACTCAAGGAAAGAACTGAAATCATGGCAGAAGAGAACCAGGGCGCTGCAGGCGCCACCCAGGGTAACGAGCAGCAGGACGCACAGATGGCCGTCCAGCATGTTTACCTCCGCGATGCTTCGTTCGAAGCGCCCAACGTGCTTGAACTCGACCAGAGTGCCGGTCAGCCCGACATCAACCTCAACCTGTCGCAGCGCACCAACCAGATGGCCGACAATCGCTGGGAGGTGATCCTGACGGTGACCGTGACCTCAAAGCAGGGCGAAAAGACCGCGTTCCTGTGCGAAATTCACTACGGCGGCATCTTCCAGTTCGCCGGCTTCAGCGAGGAACAGATGCCGTACGTGATCAACGTACTGTGCCCGAACGTGCTGTTCCCCTACTGCCGTACCCAGATCGCCTCCATGGTCCAGGCCGGTGGTTTCTTCATGCCGCCGCTGCAGCCGATCAATTTCGAGGCCATCTACCGGCAGCGCCTGGAGCGGGCCCGCGAAGAAGGCGAGCAGGGCGAGGGCGAGGGTCAGTCCGAGTCCGACAGCTGACCGATGCCTGTATCGGTCGCCGTTCTGGGGGCCGGGTCATGGGGGACGGCGCTTGCCATCCAACTGGCCCGGCTCGGCCACTCGGTCCGGCTCTGGGCGCGTGATGCGAGCCAGGCCGAATCCATGCAGTTCGCTCGTGTCAACGAGCGTTACCTGCCGGGTATCACGCTGGCCGACCAGATCACCGTTTCATCCGATTTCGATACCTGCATCGACGGTGTCGACCGCGTGCTGGTGGTCACCCCCAGTCACGCGTTCGCCGAGACCATTGATCGACTGGCCTCGTCACTGACCCCCGAAGTCGGGCTGGCCTGGGCCAGCAAGGGGTTCGAGCCGGGTAGCGGTCGCCTGTTGCACGAGGTGGCGAGCGAGCGGCTGGGTGAGGGGTTCCCGCTGGCCCTGGTGACCGGTCCCTCTTTTGCCCGTGAGGTGGCCGAAGGGCTGCCTACCGCGGTGACGGTGGCGGCCAACGTGCCCGACTTCGGTCATCGCTGGGCGGAGTTGCTGCATGGCGCCAGCTTCCGCGCCTACTACACTGCCGACCTCGTCGGCGCCGAGCTGGGCGGGGCGATCAAGAACGTGCTGGCAGTGGCTTGCGGCATGGCCGACGGTCTCGAACTGGGCAGCAACACCCGGGCGGCGTTGATCACGCGGGGCCTGGCCGAGATGATGCGCCTGGGCCAGGCCATGGGCGGCGACCCGCGTACTTTGATGGGGCTGGCGGGTATCGGCGACCTGGTGCTGACCTGTACAGGCGATCTCTCGCGTAATCGCCGACTCGGTCTGGCCCTGGGCCAGGGACGCACACGCGAGGAAGCCGAGGCGGAGATCGGGCAGGTGGTCGAAGGCATCAAGACCTCTGAGGAAGTCATGCGGCTGGCTGAACGCACCGGCGTGGAAATGCCCATCTCCGAGCAGGTCCACGGCATCCTGTTCAAGGGGTGGAGCGCGCGCAAGGGCGTGCAGGTGCTGATGGAACGCGACCTCAAGCGCGAGACGGAATAACGTAGCACCTCTTGGCAGCGAGTGCATCGGTTGCACTCGCCCGGATTTCCCGAATTCAATGGCAGGCAAGGAGCGACCGCGCCCGGTTTTGGCACCCGGGCGGGCAAGTATTCTTGTGCCTGAGGTTTGCGCGAAAAGGTGATTCGCTCCTCCCACTTGCACCGGGAAAGCCAAAGGCGTATCGTAAGATCTGGGCACAATATCTTGTGCCTGGGGCTCGAGAATGGCACAACAGGTTGTGAGCAAGGGGTGGGCAACCTGTGAATAACAGACACTATCAGATCATAATCAAGAGGTTGCGGGTATGAGCGTTTCGGCAGAAGATTTATCGGCTGCGCTTCCGGAAATCGCATTCCAGGACGCGTCGCTGGATATCTGGGACAAGAAGTATCGCCTCAAGGCCAAGTCGGGCGAGGTCATCGATCGGGACATCGATGAGACCTACAAGCGCGTCGCGCGCGCGCTGGCTGACGTCGAGGAATCAGGCGAAGGGCGCAATCACTGGTATCGAGAGTTCCTCTGGGCTCTGCGCCGCGGCGCCATCCCGGCCGGCCGGATTACGTCGAATGCCGGAGCGCTGGCACACAAGCCGGCGACCTCGACGATCAACTGCACCGTCTCCGGCACCATCCGCGATTCGATGAACGACATCCTCGGCAAGGTGCACGAGGCCGGCCTGACGCTCAAGGCCGGCTGCGGCATCGGCTACGAGTTTTCCACCCTGCGCCCGAAGGGTGCCTATGTGTCCGGTGCCGGCGCCTACACTTCGGGCCCGCTGTCGTTCATGGACATCTACGACAAGATGTGTTTCACCGTCTCCTCGGCCGGTGGTCGTCGTGGCGCGCAGATGGCGACCTTCGACGTGTCGCATCCCGACGTCATGGATTTCATCCGTGCCAAGCGCTCCGACGGCGTGCTGCGTCAGTTCAACTGCTCGCTGTTGATCACCGACGACTTCGTGCAGGCCGTGGTCGACGATACCGACTGGCCGCTGCTCTTCCCGGTGCTGGACTCGGAGGCCGGCGATCTGGATCTGAACGATCCGGAGCAGGTGCTGTGGCGCGAATGGCCGGTCACCGAAGGCTATGTCAGCAACGAGGAGGGCCTGGTTGCCTGTCGCATCTACCGCACGGTGCCGGCGCGTCGCCTGTGGAACATGATCATGGCCAGCACCTACGACTACGCCGAGCCGGGGTTCGTGCTGGTCGATCGCATCAACGAGCAGAACAACAACTGGTGGTGCGAGAACATTCGTGCGACCAATCCCTGTGTCACTGCGGATACCTGGGTGCAGACAACCGAAGGCCCGAAGCAGGTTGGTGACCTGATCGGAAAACCGTTCTCGGCTGTTGTTGACGGCGCTGTTCACGCCAGCGGACCGGAGGGGTTTTTCAAGACGTCGACCAAGCGGGTCGTACGGCTTGTCACTGCAGAAGGCTACGAACTGAAGCTGACTCGCGATCATCGTGTACGTCGGGTGAGCGCGTTCACTCGCTATCGCACGGATACTGAATGGTGTGAAGCGGGAAACCTGAAGCCAGGCGATCGCGTGCTTCTCAACGACCACCGTGAAGCCCCGGATTGGGCAGGGTGTCTCGACGAAGGTCAGGGCTACCTGCTGGGGCTGCTGGTCGGGGACGGCACGCTCAAGAAGGATGCCGCCGTATTGTCCGTTTGGCAGGATGCTGCCGTGGCAAACGGAGAGAGTACGGACTTTGGTGCTCATTCCATCATGAAAGCAGCAGAAGCTGCGGCTCGATCACTTCCGCACAGGGCTGACTTCATGGGCTGGGCGTCGATCCAGGGGCGAAACGAATTTCGTCTGTCCACAGCAGCCGTAAAACAACTGGCCGAGGAAATGGGCATGTCGCCCGGCAACAAGACCATTACTCCAGAACTGGAGAAAGCGTCGGCGGCCGGCTATCGCGGCTTTCTGCGTGGCTTTTTCGATGCCGACGGCAGCGTCCAGGGCAGCCAGGCCAAGGGCGTCAGCATTCGTCTGAGTCAAAGTGACCTTGATCGTTTGCAAGCCGTCCAGCGCATGCTGCTACGTTTGGGAATCGCATCGAGAATCTACAAGAATCGTCGCAAGGCGAGCCAAACGAGGTTGCCGGATGGAAAGGGCGGCGAGCGAGCCTATCCCACTCAGCCTCAGCATGAACTGATCATCAGCAGTGAAAATCTGTTGCGTTTCAATGAAGTTGTCGGGTTTGCGCACTCGGGCAAGCAGGCTGCCCTGGATCAGCACCTCGCCGCCTACGCTCGGGGAATCAATCGCGAGCGCTTTACTGCCCGCGTGGCTGCCGTTGAGCATGCTGGCGAAGAAGATGTTTTCGATGTGCAGGTACCCGGGATCAATACGTTCGATGCCAACGGCCTGCATGCTCATAATTGCGGTGAGCAGCCGCTGCCGCCTTACGGCGCCTGCCTGCTGGGCTCGGTCAATCTGACCCGCTTCGTTGAGGAACCGTTTACCGAGAATGCCCGCTTCAACTGGGAAGAGTACCGGCGCACGGTGCAGATCTTTACCCGCATGCTCGACAACGTGGTCGAGATCAACGGCCTGCCGCTCGAAGAACAGAAGCGCGAGATCATGTACAAGCGCCGTCACGGCATGGGTTTCCTGGGCCTGGGCTCGGCCCTGACCATGATGCGCATGCAGTACGGCCGGCCGGAATCACTGGAGTTCACCGAGCGGGTGGCACGGGAAATGGCCGTGGCCGGCTGGGAAACCGCCGTGGAACTGGCCGAGGAAAAGGGCCCGGCCCCGATCATGCTCGACGAGTTCGAGGTCACCCCCGAGATGCTCCGGAAGCGCCCGGAGATGAAGCGTGACGGCTACAAACCCGGCGATCGCGTGCCGGGCCGCATCCTGCACGCGCGCTACAGTCGTTACATGCAGCGCGTGGCCGAGGTGGCACCGGAGGTCGTCGAGAATCTGGCCGAGAAAGGTGCACGCTTCACTCACCACACCTCGATCGCACCCACCGGGACGATTTCGCTGTCACTGGCCAACAATGCCTCCAATGGCATCGAGCCGAGCTTTGCCCATCACTACAACCGAAATGTGATCCGCGAAGGGCGCAAGAGCAAGGAAAAGGTCAGTGTCTACTCCTATGAGTTGTTGGCCTACCGCACACTGATCAACCCGGCGGCCATGCCGTACTCGGAAGAAGCGGACGAGCAGTTGCCCGACTACTTCGTGACTGCCGAGACGATCACTCCCAAGGAGCACGTCGGTATCCAGGCGGCGGCGCAGAAGTGGATCGACAGTTCGATTTCCAAGACCGCCAACGTGCCGACCGACTATCCCTACGAGGACTTCAAGAACATCTACCTGTTCGCCTGGGAGCAGGGATTGAAGGGTTGCACGACCTTTCGCTTCAATCCCGAAGCATTCCAGGGTGTGCTGGTCACCGACAAGGACCTGGAGTCGACAACCTACGTGTTCGAACTGGAAGACGGCTCGAAGGTCGAGCTCAAGGGTAACGAGGAAGTCGAATATGACGGCGAAATGCACACGGCCGCCAACCTGTTCGATGCCCTTAAAGAAGGCTACTACGGCAAATTCTGATGTGACTATGCGAGACGCCCGCATGCTGCGATTCGATACCGATCGCGTCTTGCCTGTGAATGTCTCGCTGTGTCAAAGGTATTCGATGAAAATTGCAGAAGCAATGCGGGAGCATTGAGATGACCATCAAGATTGACAAGAAGATCGTGGACTACAAGGTGCGCGAAAAGGACAAGGCGGAAACGGATGGTGCATCCGGGGAAAAGCCCCAGGGTCAGAAGGCCGAAATCATCCGCATGCATGAAAAACTGGAACGACCCGAGGGCATGGAATGCCTTGAGGGTGCGACCTACAAGATCCGCACGCCGCTGGACGATCATGCGCTGTACGTGACGATCAACGATATCGTGCTTAATTCCGGTACCGAGCACGAACAGCGCCGACCCTTCGAGATTTTCATCAACTCGAAGAACATGGATCACTTCCAGTGGATCGTGGCACTGACGCGGGTGATGTCGGCAGTCTTCCGCAAGGGCGGCGACGTCACCTTTTTGTCTGAAGAGTTGCAGGCGGTGTTCGATCCCAAGGGCGGTTACTTCAAGCCCGGTGGTCGCTTCGTGCCGTCCATCGTGGCCGATATCGGCGCCGTGGTGGAGCATCATTTCAAGCGCATCGGCATGCTCGAACCCGACGAGCTCAGTGAACAGCAGCAGCTGATGCTTCAGCAAAAGCGGGCCGAAGTCGAGGCTCGAGAGCGGCAGGCCGACGACCCGGCGGAAAAAAAAACAATAGCTGAGGCGGGCAGTGCTGCGCCGGCACCAGCCGACGAGGCCTCCTACCCGGCGTCGGCGACCCTGTGCTTCAAATGCAACACCAAGGCCATGGTGCTGCTCGACGGCTGCCAGACCTGCCTGGCCTGCGGCTACTCCAAGTGCGGTTAGGTGGAGGCGGTGCCGGTTGCCGAGTGTCCGTTGCTTGATCTGAGTCAATAGTGGTGCTTGCCACTGTCCCTAAGATGGTAGGCCTCAACAAACCGGACTGCCAGGCTTATGGTGTTCAGTCGAATCCTGCTGCCGCTCGATGGATCGGTGCACGCCGAGTACGCAATCTCGCATGCCGGGCGGATCGCGCGGCTGTTCGGCAGCCGGGTGACCCTGCTGAGGGTGCTTGGCGGCGGCGCTGCAAATGGACGCACGGGCAGCGAAAGCATCGACTGGCGGCTGCGACGGGTGGAGGCCGAACGCTACCTGAGCGCCTTGCAGGAGGACCAGCGCCTTGCCGGCGTCGACATCGAAGTCGTGTTGACCGAGGGAAGACCGGCCGACCGCATTGCCGATCATATTCGCCGCAACGATATCAGTCTCGTCATCATGTCCTCCTGGGGAGCGGGGGAGGAGAACGAGTTTCCCCATGGCGGGACGGCCTTCAAGGTGCTGTCGAGCACCCGAATTTCCTACCTGGTGGTCAATGACGGGCCGGGCACGGATGGCTCGGGGGGATATAAACGCATCCTTGTGCCACTTCATGGTTCCCACACGTACGAGGCGGCGGCGTATGTTGCCGTCGCGCTGGGTGCAGGTCAGGATACCGATATCCTTTTCTGCCACGTTGTCAGTGAGCCGGTCATGCCGAGGCGCCGCCCATTGACCGCGAGTGAAATTTCACTCAAGGAGCAACTGATCGAGTGCAACCGCCGCGTGGCCGGCAGTTACCTTGAGGAGTTGCGCGACCAGCTCGGCAAACAGCACCGCATTCGAATCCGCCTTGAGGTCGCCGGGGATCCGGTGGCGTGCATTGCCGAACTCTGTCGGCAGGAAACGCCTGACCTGATGGTGCTGACTGCAAGCCGTGGCAATGAACTCAGCGGATGGACTAGCGGATCCATCTTGCAGACCCTGCTGTCATCAACACACCTGCCCACCATGGTGATACAGGGCAATATTGAGATTCCCGGGGACGTTGCCGGCGTTACCCAATGACCAGGGGGCGGAGGCGAACATGAACACGTCGCCAGCCACATCCAGCCCGGTGCGTCCGGAGCTCAAGCAGGCCCTGCACGAACTGGCCTTGCGAGCCGGCGGGACTGGAAAGTTCACGGCCAGGCCGCTGCAGCTACAGGGACGTCGAAATCGCCTGAAAGGCATTTACGCGGCCATCGATCGTGTGCAGGTGGAAGGGCACACGATCACTCGTGCCGAAGAGTGGTTACTGGACAACCGACACATCATCGAGGATGCACTCTCCGGTCTTCGCTCCGACATGCCGGCCGGATACATTCGCAGCCTGCCGCATGTTTCCGGGTCCGGGAAGGGTGCCGAGCCGGTGGTTGCCGCTTTGGCGGGTATCCTGCTCGAGTATGGCGGCGAGCCAATTGAGCTCGACTGGGTCGAGCGCAGCGTTGATCAGTACCAGAGTCATCGTGCCCTCACAATCGGCGAGTTGTGGGCCTTGCCGGCCTTTCTGAGCCTTGCCGTCATCGATCACCTCATCCATGTCGGCGAGCGATTGACCGCCGGACCCGGTAATGTCGTGCGCGGCGATGAGGTGGATATCGTCGATACGGTTGCCGGCGGCATACTCAGTCTGCGGGCGATGGCAGCCCACGACTGGCCGGAGTCCTTCGAGCGGCTCAGTCGGGTCGACCGCATCCTGGCACGCGACCCGGCCGGTGCTTACGCTGCCATGGATTTCCTCACTCGCGACCGTTACCGGCAGCGGATTGAATTGCTGGCACGGCACGGCACTCTCGGTGAAACCGAAGTCGCCGAGAGGGTGATTGCCCTCAGTGCTGCCGCCAGTGCCGGCAAGCCACGCCATCGGCATGTCGGTTACTGGCTTATCGCCGGCGGACGCGAGCGGTTGCGGCGGGAGGTCGGTTTCCGACCAACCACCCGACAGCGTGTACTGGATTTTGCCGAGCGTCGTCCCGGCTCGGTCTATTTTTTCTTCATCAGCCTGTTTTCGGTGTTGCCCCTGGCAGCCCTGTACGCTTTGCTCCAGGGCGGTGGCGCAACCTGGCAATTGACGACAGTGATGCTGTTGTTGGTGCTTTCGCCGGTCATCGGCCTCGCTGTGGCCCTGGTCAACGGACTCATCACCTGGCAAGTGCCTCCGCGCACCCTCGCGCGCATGGATTTCGAGCGTAACGGAGTCCCTGAAGAATTCCGAACCGCCGTGGTGGTTCCGGTGATCTATGCCGGTGTCGATGATGTTGAGCCGGTCTTCGAACGGCTGGAAATCAATTTTCTGGCCAACGATGATCCCTCGCTGGTATTCGTCATCCTTGCTGACCTGCGTGACGCCGACCAGCCGGAAACGAATGTGGATGAGCGCGTCCTCAAGCGTTGCAGAGCCTGTACCCGCCGGCTGAACCGACTCTACGGCGACCGTTTCCTGTTTCTGTCGCGCCGACGGATGTGGAATGCCGCCGAAGGTGTCTGGATGGGCTGGGAGCGCAAGCGCGGCAAGCTCATGGA
>SKZJ01000069.1 GCA_007127425.1 Wenzhouxiangella sp. | reverse complement strand
GCCCACCCCAATGCCGGCCTGCCCAACGAACTGGGTGAATACGACCAGTCGCCGGAGGAAATGGCCAGCATCATCAAGACCTTTGCCAAAGACGGCCTGGTAAATGTGATCGGTGGTTGTTGTGGCACCACGCCGGATCACCTGGCCGCCATCGGACAGGCCATTTCCGGCTATCAACCACGCAGACTTCAGGAGTGGCCAGCGGCATGAGCAAGCAGCGCTACACCCGGCTGAGCGGCCTGGAGCCGCTGGTCATCACGCCGGAGCTTGGCTTCGTCAATGTCGGCGAGCGCACCAACGTGACCGGTTCAGCGCGCTTCAAGAAGCTGATTGCCGAGGAGCAATACGAAGAAGCGGTGGAGGTCGCACTGCAACAGGTCGAGAACGGCGCCCAGATCATCGACGTCAACATGGACGAAGGGTTGCTCGACTCCGAGCATGCCATGGCGACCTTCCTGAATCTGATTGCGGTCGAGCCCGACATCGCCCGCGTGCCGGTGATGATCGACTCGAGCAAGTGGAGCGTCATCGAAGCCGGACTCAGATGCCTGCAGGGCAAGGGCATCGTCAACTCCATCAGCCTCAAGGAAGGTGAAGAGGCATTGGTCGAACGGGCCCGGCGCATTCGTCGCTATGGTGCAGCCGTGGTGGTGATGGCCTTCGACGAGCACGGCCAGGCCGACCACGCCGAGCACATGGTCGAATGCCTCGCGCGCGCCTATCGACTGCTGACCGAACAAGCCGGCTTCCCGCCGGAAGACATCATTTTCGATCCCAACATCTTTCCGGTGGCCACCGGCATGGCCGAACACGACAACTACGCAGTCGAGTTCATCAACGCCACGCGCGAGCTGAAGAAACGCTTTCCGCACTGCCATGTCTCCGGCGGGCTGTCCAACCTGTCATTCTCGTTTCGCGGCAACAATGCGGTGCGCGAGGCGATGCACTCGGTGTTTCTCTTCCACGCCATGAAAGCCGGCATGGACATGGCCATCGTCAATGCCGGGCAGTTGGCCGTTTACGACGAAATCGACCCGGAGCTGCGGGAACTGGTCGAGGACGTGGTGCTCAACCGCCGCAGCGACGGCACCGAGCGACTGCTGGAAGCCGCCGAGCAGTACAAGAGTGAAGGCAAGCGCGAGGAGAAGGACGAAGCCTGGCGCGAAAAGCCGGTCGCCGAACGGCTGAAATATGCGCTGGTCAAGGGCATCGACAAGTATGTGGTCGACGATACCGAAGAAGCACGACAGCATTTCGAAACATCGCTGGAAGTGATCGAAGGCCCGCTGATGGACGGCATGAATCGTGTCGGCGACCTGTTCGGCGACGGCCGCATGTTCCTGCCCCAAGTGGTCAAGTCGGCGCGGGTGATGAAAAAGGCCGTAGCCCACCTGGTGCCCTACCTCGAGGCCGAGCAGACCACCCGACAGAAAAAGGGCAAGGTGCTGCTGGCCACGGTCAAGGGCGACGTACACGACATCGGCAAGAATATTGTCGGTGTGGTGCTGGCCTGCAACGGCTTCGACGTGCACGACCTGGGCGTCATGGTGCCGGCCGAGAAGATCCTGGCCGAGGCCAAAAAGGAAGAAGTCGACATCATCGGCCTGTCGGGGCTGATCACGCCCTCGCTCGACGAGATGGTCGACGTGGCCCATGCCATGAACGAGGCCGAGTTCGACCTGCCTTTGCTGATCGGCGGGGCGACCACCTCACCCACCCACACTGCGCTGAAGATCGAGCCGGCCTACGACGGGCCGGTGTGCTGGGTCAAGGACGCCTCGCGATCGGTCGACGTGGTACGCAAACTGGCCAGCAAGCAACATCGCGAAGCCTATGCAGCCGGCATTCGCAGCGATTACGAGGCCGTGCGAGAACGCCATGCATCCGGGCGCGGACGCAAGCGGCTCATCCCGCTCGATCAGGCCCGCGCCAAGCCGTTCCAACCCGACTGGAGTAAGCAGACGCCGGAGCCGCCCGATCATCCGGGCATCCAGGTCATCGAGGACTGGTCGCTGGCCGAGCTGGTGGACTATATCGACTGGACGCCGTTCTTTCAGTCCTGGGAACTGAAAGGCCGCTACCCCGACATTCTGGAAGACGACACCATCGGCGAGGCCGCCCGCGACCTGTTCGACGATGCTCAAGCCATGCTCAAGCGCATCGTCGATGAGAAATGGCTGGAGGCGAAGTCGGTCAGCGGACTATGGCCGGCGGCTGCCGACGGCGACGACGTGTTGCTCTATACCGATGAATCGCGAAAGGAAGTGGTCGAACGCCTGATATTCCTGCGCCAGCAGGCCGACAAGTCATCGGAGAATCTGTGCCTGGCCGATTTCATTGCGCCGGCCGACAGTGGCGTGCCCGACTGGATCGGGCTGTTCACGGTCACGACCGGGCTCGGACTTGAAGAGGCCATCGAACGTCACCTGCCGGACAATGACGACTACGCCGTCATCCTGCTCAAGGCACTGGCCGACCGGCTGGCCGAGGCCCTGGCCGAGGCGCTGCATGCGAAAGTCCGGCGCGAGACCTGGGGCTATGGCGCCGACGAAGAACTTGATCACGAGGCGCTGCTCCGCGAACGCTACCGCGGCATTCGCCCCGCCCCCGGCTACCCGGCCTGCCCCGATCACAGTGAAAAGGAAAAGCTGTTCGACCTGCTCGATCCCCCGAAACGGATCGGCGTCACCTTGACCGAAAATTTCGCCATGCTGCCCACCGCCGCCGTCAGCGGCTATTACTTCGGGCATCCCGACAGCAAGTATTTCGTCGTTGGCAAGATCGACCGGGACCAGGTGGAAGATTACGCCCGGCGCAAGGACATCAGCGTGGAGCAGGCGGAGAAATTCCTGCGGCCGAATCT
>SKZJ01000009.1 GCA_007127425.1 Wenzhouxiangella sp. | reverse complement strand
TCGATCGACCACATGTAGTTCGAAAACATCCAGATGCCCCGGCCGAACTTGCGGTAGGGGCCGTCGAGCAGGTCCTGCGCGCCGAGATAACTGATCGGGATGGGCTGGTATCGTTCCAGCAGTTCCCCCTGGTTCCAGTTCCGGATGGCGCTGGAGATCATGCCCAGTGCGAGCGGGAAGTGATTCTCCATGTGCGGCACGAAGTAGATCGGGATGCGGCCATCCGTCTCCAGTTCGCGCCAGTCCGGTCCCGTTCCCTCGCGGAACGGCACCTGCTTGCGGTAATCGCCCGCCGCCGACGCCTTTCCGGCTTTGGCCGGCTTGGCCAGCCCCTCATCCAGTGCCCACTGCCCGATACGGCCTGCTTGCGCCTCGCTCAGCCACCGAGCCGGGCCCGTGGCAATCTGCGTACCCGTCAGGCCGTTGCCCAGCAGCATCAATGCCAGCGCCAGTTCGACGTCCAGCAGGTGGTCGCGATCGTGGCGGGTGCTGCGAATAATGAACCCGTCGCGGGAGGGCCGGAGCAGGAAGTTCCGGACCAGCAACAGCGACTGATTGCAGTCCATCGCTTTCGATACTTCGAGGGTGTCGGGAGACAGGGGCGTGCGTTCGCCGACAGCGGACTCCGGCCCGGCGTCGACCAACACGCCCCCCTGGCGCAACTGCATGAAGCGCTGACGCAGGGCGCGAGGGTCCGGGCGTCCCGGCAGGAAGCGCGCAGCCGGCCCGTCCACAAGCCCGGCCGCCGCCTGTTCGGGGCGCGCGGGGCGCAGGAATTCGCCCAGAAGGACCAGGTCCGGCCAGTCGATCGGAATGACTGGTGCCGTCCCCGAGAGGCGACCGAGCGAAAAGCGGCCGCCGCGGTGGGCGATGATGGTGAGCGGGTGGACAACCCAGGATGCAGTGTTCACGCTGGCGAGCCTATCACAACGCGGGAAAGGGCAACAATATACGCGGCCCGTGGCTCGCCGGGCCGGCTTTCAGCCGGTATCACTGCTTCGCGCGCGCTCGCATGTCGAAGGCGATGGTCATCCGCGGCGAATCGTCGTCAAAGGGCACCGTGCCGTGCCACATGTAAGAGGGAAACAGCGCCAGGTGCCCGACCTTGGGCCGAATGAGCCGGCGCGGCGCCAGATCCAGATCGAGTTCGTCCGGCGGCTGGCCGAAATGGATGCAACCGGCGTGATCGTCATCGCCGGCGTCCTCGCGTGTCACCGACGGAGGCAGGGTGATGTAGTAGGCAGAACTGATCCAGCCCTCGGGGTGAATATGGTTGACGTGGTTGCCCTGTTTCCAGAGTTTGACCGACCAGGAGCCGGTGTAGCGGATATGTCCGGTGTTGCGTTGGAAGAAGGGGTGCTCGCTGTCGGAAGGTAGTCGCCCGAGCCAGGCTTCGATCGTTGCCGTGAGCGCCTGCTGGGTGTCGTCAATGATGCGCGCGGGGCGTCCGAACAGTCTGCCGGCGGTCTGCGAGCCCCGGCGCAGGCTTTGCTGGATGGGTTCGCGGTTGGCACGATGCAGTGTATCCAGGTACTCGAGCAGCCGGGCGAGGTGCTCTTCGCGGTTTTCGTAGCCTTCCGGTGCCGGTACTTCGAGGAAGGTTATGGTGCGCTCGTAATCGAACAGCCACTCTTCGCGCGCATCGCCCAGCAGTCGCCAGGCCGTTCCCAGGTAGGCCCAGGCCTCCTGGTCGGACGGGTCGATGCGGGTGGCGGCCAGCGCGCGGGCCTCGGCCTCACGCCACTGGCCGGCACGCAACAGGTGGCGAGTGTAGGCACAGAGGAAGTCGGGTCGCGAATCGCCGAGCATGCCGTGGACTTCACGGTACAAGCGACCGGACTGATCGGTGTGGCCGGCCAGTTCGAGCGCATTCGCCTGCAGCGTCATCAGCGTGGGATCGTCGACCTCGCGACGCAGTGCGCTGATGACCTCGGCGGCCTGTTCATATCGCCTGGCCTTGAGCAGGAACATGGCATGGGATCGCCGCAAGGCGTGGTTGCCGGCCTGCCGATCGATCGCCCGGCGATAGACCTCGGACGGATCTTCGTCGACGCCGTGCACGGCACCGTACTCCCAGTACACGTCGGCCATGGTGTCGTAGCCGGGTACGAAGTCCGGGTGGCGCTCAAGCAATGACTGGATCGCCGCTACCGCTTCTTCGCTGCGACCGCAGTCGACCAGGGCGCCGATGCGTGCATTCTCGAGGTCGGGATGGGTGTATCCCTTGGCGGCAGCACGCTCGAAGCAATCCAGCGCTTTGTCCGAGAGCCCCTTCAGCCGTTCGCACAAGCCCCGCGAATACTCGTGCAGGCCCTTGTCCGGTGCCAGCCGGGCGGCCTTTGAGAATGCGTCGGCGGCAGACTCGTAGTCTTCCCGGGCACGCTCAACGCGTCCCAGTTCGTGCCAGCCCTGTGGCGATTTCGGCTGCAGCCGCAGGTGTTCACGTATCGCCGAGCGGGCCCGATCCAGCTCGTTGCACTCGCGCGCCGAACGACTCAGGCCCAGCCAGGCGCCAGGCATGTTTCCACCTCGACGTGTCGCGCGCTCGTAGGCGCGCAGGGCTGGCTGGGGTCGGCCCGCCTTGCGGTACATGGTGGCGAGATTGACCAGAATCAGCGGATGGTCGGGAGCCAGGTTCAGGGCCGTGCGAAATGCCTGCTCGGCGCTTTTGAAGTCACCGACTTCGGTCTGGCACATGGCCAGCAGCATGTGCGCATCGGGTGTTTCCGCCGCGTTACGAGCCAGCGTCTCGGCATCGGCCAGTGCGCGTTCTTTCGCGCCCCCACTCATCAGTTGCTGAATGCGCGCGGCGGTCTGTTGCTGGGCCTGGCTGAACGGCTTCACGTCGATTCCATAAGGGGTT
>SKZJ01000007.1 GCA_007127425.1 Wenzhouxiangella sp. | reverse complement strand
TCGAGCTGGCCAAAGAGGTGACAGTGGGTGGTAACGTCGAGACGACCAACGGTCCCCTGCGTGTTGCCGAAGGGAGCCGGATCGGCGGTAAGGCCAGTTCACTCAACGGCCCCATCGTGCTGACGGCCGCACGTGCCGGCGACATTATCGGTGCTAACGGCAGCATCGAGCTGCTCGACGGCACCGTCGTCGACGGGGAGATTCACGTGCGCGAAACCCGCGGGACGGTCAGCTCCGGAACCCCGAGAATCATCCTTGGCCGAAACGTGGTCGTCGAGGGACCAATCCGGATCGAGCGCGAAGTGCAGCTCTACATCCACGAAAGCGCCCGCACGGGCGAGATTTCGGGTGCGGAGCCGATTTCCTTCAGTGGCGATCGGCCCTGACAGTCACTAGTGGTAGGTCACGCCGTCGTGGCGGACCCAGCCTCCGCTGCCCGGTTGCGATTCATCGCGATGGGTATGGGAGATGGTGCCGCCACTGGCATTGAACTCGTAACGCCCCTGGAACGCGATCACGTCGCCGCGCTGGGCCGGCACCCGGCCGGACTCGGTCAATGAGTGCTGGACCAGCACGGTCAGCTGCTCCTCGACACGCACGTTGAAACGCTGGCGCGGAAACCCGATGGTCGTGGTTTCATCGGCCAGGACTTGCGCAATCGTGCCATGCCCGCTGACCCAGACGCCGGTGCGTCCATCGTCGAACGCGGCGAGCAGGCGGCTGTTATCAGGCAACTCGTTACCACCGCACCCCATAACCCCCAGGGTGACGAGAAGACTGACTAAGACTACCCCGAACGGTCTTGACATCGCCTTCTTCCTCCTTTTGTCCAGCAGAGTATCAGATTCCATTGAACTTGGAAAACGGCGAACCGGAATGGTTCAGGGGCCAGACTGCCGTGCCGACGGGGTATCGACGGGGGGAGCGGGGAAGAGTACGAAGTGTGTCGGCCCCGCATGGCGGGGCCGACACGAGGGTATTCAGCGCTTGAGCTGCTTGCGGAACCGTTCAAGAGCGGCAAGCTGTGCCATGGCCTCGGCAAGCTGGGCCTGGGCCTGGGCCACTTCCATGCCTGCCGTGCGGTCCTTGATCGCCAGCTCGGCCTCTTCCTTGGCCTTGAGCGCGGATGCCTCGTCGAGATCGCCGGCGCGTTGCGCCGTATCGGACAGCACGGTCACCACATGGGGCTGGATCTCCAGCAACCCCCCGGAAATGTAGTAGAACTGCTCTTCACCTTCCGGAAGGATGACCCGAACCTGGCCGGGAACCAGACGCGTCAGCAAGGGCGCGTGGCGCGGCGCAATGCCCAGCTCACCTTCCTCGCCCGGCACGACCACCATGGCCGCGTCACCGGAGAAGATCTCGGCCTCGGCGCTGACAATATCGCAATGTATCGTTGATGCCATCTATGCACTCACTCGGTTAGTGCGGAAGGGCATGAGGCGCGCCACGCAGCACATCGGTGGGGAACCACCCATGCGCCTCACGCTTCGCGCCTCACCCATCAAATCACGCAGCCTTTTCCTGCATCTTCTGACCCTTTTCCACGGCTTGGTCGATGGTGCCGACCATGTAGAAGGCCTGCTCGGGCAGGTGATCGTACTCGCCCTCGACGATGCCCTTGAAGCCGCGAATGGTTTCCTTCAGGGAAACGTACACGCCCGGCGAGCCGGTGAAGACTTCGGCGACGAAGAACGGCTGGGAGAAGAAGCGCTCGACCTTGCGCGCGCGGGCCACGGTCAACTTGTCGTCTTCGCTCAGCTCGTCCATGCCGAGAATGGCGATGATGTCCTTGAGTTCCTTGTAGCGCTGCAGCGTCCCCTGGACCTTGCGGGCCACGTCGTAGTGCTCCTGGCCCACCACCAGCGGATCGAGCTGGCGGGAGGTGGAATCGAGCGGGTCGACGGCCGGGTAGATACCGAGCTCCGCAATATTACGCGACAGCACGACGGTGGCGTCGAGGTGAGCAAAGGTCGTGGCCGGTGACGGGTCGGTCAGGTCATCGGCGGGCACATAGACGGCCTGGATCGAGGTGATCGACCCGGTCTTCGTGGAGGTAATGCGCTCCTGCAGTACACCCATTTCCTCGGCCAGGGTCGGCTGGTAACCCACCGCAGACGGCATGCGGCCAAGCAGGGCGGATACCTCGGTGCCGGCCAGGGTGTAACGGTAGATGTTGTCGATGAACATCAGCACGTCGCGACCTTCGTCGCGGAAGTACTCGGCCATGGTCAGGCCGGTCAGGGCCACGCGCAGGCGGTTGCCGGGGGGCTCGTTCATCTGGCCGTAGACCAGCGCGACCTTGTCGAGAACGTTGGAGTCCTTCATCTCGTGGTAGAAGTCGTTGCCCTCACGGGTGCGCTCGCCGACACCGGCAAACACCGAATACCCCGAGTGCTCGAGGGCGATGTTGCGGATGAGCTCCATCATGTTGACGGTCTTGCCCACGCCGGCACCGCCGAACAGGCCGACCTTGCCGCCCTTGGCGAACGGGCAGATCAGGTCGATCACCTTGATCCCGGTTTCCAGCAGTTCGTCGCTGGCGGCCTGCTCTTCGAACGAAGGCGCCTGGCGGTGAATCGCCCACTCTTCCTCGGCACCGATGTCGCCGGCCTCGTCGATCGGGCGACCGAGCACGTCCATGACGCGACCCAGGGTCTTCTTGCCGACCGGCACCATGATCGCGCCGCCGCTGTTGGTGACCGGGCGGTTGCGTTTCAGGCCATCGGTCGAACCCAGGGCAATGGTGCGAACCACGCCGTCGCCGAGCTGCTGCTGGACTTCCAGCGTGATCTCGGTGTCATCGACGGTCAGGGCGTCATACACCTTGGGCACTGAATCGCGCGGAAACTCCACGTCGACCACGGCACCGATAATCTGAACAATCTTTCCGGAACTCATT
>SKZJ01000137.1 GCA_007127425.1 Wenzhouxiangella sp. | reverse complement strand
TCCAGTTTCGGACATGTCAGGCCGCCTGCAAAAGTCGACGACGCAGGCGCGCGACTTCCGGCGCCAGTGCCGCGCGGCCGGGATGCCGTCCGCCGTCAACCTGCTTGCGACCGGCGATCCAGACCTGATCGACAAGATCCCGTGCTCCGGCGAGCACCAGCGTATCGAGCTGGTGGTCGGCGTCGAGCCCGGCGAGCAAGGGATGGGCGGCATCGAGTACGACCCAGTCGGCGCGACGTCCGACGGCCAGCGTGCCCACCGGCTGGTTCAGGGCATCAGCGCCCGCGCCGGCGGCGTCCCGCCACAATCGGCGTCCCAGGTGTTCACCCTCGTCGCACAACACGTTGCGCCGGTTCAGCTGAAGGCGCTGGCCCCAATCGAGCAGCCGCAGTTCGGTGGCCGCATCGGTGACCAGGTTGGAGTCCGAACCGATGGCAAAGCGCCCGCCCTGATCGACGAACTCGCGCGCGGGAAACAGGCCGTCGCCGAGGTCGGCCTCGGTGGTGGGGCACAGACCGACGACAGCGTCACTTTGCGCCATGACGCGAATCTCTTCGTCGCTGGCATGGGTGGCATGGATCAGGCACCAGCGTCGGTCCAGGTCGACATGCTCAGTGAGCAGTTCGATGGGTGTGCGGCCACAATACTTCCGGCATTCGTCCACTTCCGCCGGTTGCTCTGAGATATGCAGATGAACCGGGCCCGAATCGATAACCGACAACAGCTCGGGCAGATCGGAGACCTCGACGGCACGCAGCGAATGGGGTGCGACACCGACCCGATGGATGCTTCCGGCGACATCATCGACGAGGTCACCGACCAGGCCGGCAAGTTCATCCAGCGCCATCACAAAGGGGCGCTGACGTTCGGCCGGTGCCTGACGTCCGAATCCTGCGTAGCGGTACCAGACCGGTAGCAGGGTCAGGGCCATGCCGGCTGCATCGGCCGCCTCCAGAAGGCTGGCTGCAGTCTGCATGGGTTCGGCACCCCCAAGTCGGTGCGGGTAATGAAATTCACCGGTTACCGTATAGCCGCCCTCGATGAGTTCCATGAAGGCGTAAGAGGCCAGCGTTTTCAATTCGTCAGGTGCGAGCTGGCCCACGGCACGATACATCTGCTCGCGCCAGGTCCAGAAGCTGTCGGCACCGGCCGCTCGATAGCCGGTCAAGCCGGCGATCAGGCGTTGGTGAATATGGGAATGGACATTGACCATGCCGGGGATGACCGGCCCTGGCAAGGTCGTGGCACCAGCCGTGCTCGCGTCGGTATCGATGGCCGCGATCAGTCCCTCGCCGTTGACGGTGATTCGACAGTCGCGAGCCCAACCGTCCTCGAGCAGTGCGTATGCGCAATGAAAGGTGGTTGTGCTCATCAGGGGCGACAGTTGACCAGGTAATCAACCACATTGTGCAGGAAAGCCTTCAGCGGAGCGGCCTTTTCTTCGTCAAAGTGCCGTGGCTGCTCCTCGTCCATATAGCAGGACTGGGCAATCTCGATCTGCAGGGCGTGTATGCCCGACTCGGGCTGGCCATAGTGTCGGGTGATGTAACCTCCCTTGAATCGGCCATCGACCACGTAACGGAACCTCGACTGCCGTTCCAGCAACTCGCACACGCCCGCTGCCAGATCGGGAGCACAACTGCGCCCGGCATAGGTCCCCAGGTTCAGATCCGGCAGCTTGCCGTCGAACAGTCGCGGCACCCGGCTGCGAATAGAGTGCGCATCAAGCAACACGGCGAAACCGTGCCGATTCCGGATCCGACCCAGTGCATCGCTCAATTGCCGGTGATAGGGACGCCAGTAGCGCTCGATCCGATCCGCGACCTCCTCACCATCCGGAGGCTCTCCCGAGTACAGGGAAGTCCCGTCGAACGTCTCGGTCGGCACCAGTCCCGTGGTCGGACCGGCGTAAAGTGGCTTGTCGTCGGCCCCGCGATTGAGGTCGATGACGTAGCGGGAGTGCATCGCCTGCAACAGGCTGGCCGCGCTATCCGGGGCGAAATCCACCAGCCGGTGCACATGCCAGTCGGTATCGATCAGTTTCCGAGCGGGCGTGGAGAGGCGCTGCTCGATATCCGGCGGCACTTCCACGCCGGCATGGGGCACGTTGATCAGTAGCGGAGAATCGCCATCGACAAACCTGAACAGCATTGTCACTCAATCAGAATCGAAACTTTCAAGAAAAAGGGCCCGGCAGAACCGGGCCCGTCAAGTCGTTATCCCCTCCGCAAATCAAGGGGAATCCCTTATTCACACGGCGACGGTGATACACCTTGGGTGGAAAGGTCAAAACCGGTAGCCGTAAACGTGCCGACGGGCGAACCGCTGGCCGTGGTGAACTCGCAAACCCCGGTACGCGGGAAGCCCTCCCCGCTGCCGTCACCGCAGATCGACATGTCCATCTCCACGGTGGCGGAAGTGACACCATCATCGTTGGTCGTGCCCGGTGGGGTTGTAATGGTCAGGGAGCCATCCCCACCGTCACAGCTGCCAACCAGCTGAACGCCGGAGACGGGGTCACCGCTGCCGGACAGCAACGTCAAGGTCAGGTTTACATCAGTCGGGTTCGGGGAGAGGTCGTTGCGGCTGGACGGCTCGACCATCAGCATGCCCGCGGCGGGCGGTGCCACGGTCACCTCGGCCGTCGCTTCGCCGACACTGAACAGGATGGTCGCACTTTCGCCATCGGCCAGCATATTCGAAACTTCCACCTCGGTGATTACGCATCCGGGATCATCGGTGCCGGTGGCGAATTCCGTGGTCGTCGGCATGGGCTCGCCATCGAGAGTACCCACTCCGGGGCCGGAAATGATGGTGCCATTGACTGCCACCTGGTTGACAGGTGCGCCAATGCCGTCGGTCAGGCACAGGAGCACGTCGGCTACGGTATTGCCCTGAATGGTCGACGGCG
>SKZJ01000091.1 GCA_007127425.1 Wenzhouxiangella sp. | reverse complement strand
GATTTTCATGCATCACCTCGACGCAAGAACGGCCTCCTATGCCAATGCCCTGACCGATATCGGGCACTATTACGGACAGTACGAACGGCTGATGCGTCACTGGAAAACGACCTTCCCTGATCGCATCAAGGAGGTCGACTACGATCGGCTCGTTGATGATCCGGAGACCGAGATTCGTTCGCTGCTCGAGTTCCTGGATTTGCCGTGGGATCCTGCCTGCCTGGCGTTCCACCGCCAGAAAACGACGGTACGTACGGCCAGCTACTGGCAGGTCCGTCGCCCGCTTTACAAAAGCGCCTCGGGTCGGTGGCGTCACTACCGTCACCACCTTGAGCCGTTGCGATCGCAGTTGATTTCGGCGGGCGTTGATGTCGGTGACGAGCCCTCCGACGGGTGACGATCAGTGTTCGGTCAGTCCGGCCTTGAGGGCAAGCAAAGTGTTGTCCCATTGAAAGCCTGTTTCCGGGCTGCGGCGATTGAGTTCCATCGCCCGGGCCAGCGACTGCTCGGCGCGTTCCCGGTCGCCCAAGGCCTCGGCGACGCGTGCCAGGCCGGCGTGGAACAGCGGTTCTTCGTCCCTTAGTCCGATCGCGCGCCGGTAAAGTCGGTCGGCACGCTCCAGTTCGCCCAGATCCTCGAATCTGCGGGCCAGCGACCAATGCAGGTACGGGTCGCGTGATCGCAGCCCCTCGAGCCGATCCAGGACCTGCCGGGCCTCGACGTGCTCGCCGGTGCGCCTGTAGAGTTCATAAAGATTGAACAGGGTGCTGCTGTTATCCGTATCCACCTTCAGCGCCTCCTGGTAGTAACCGAGCGCGTTCTCGAACTCACCGAGCCGGCTTTCGATCACGCCCCGGTTGTTGAGTGCCGCGGAAAACTCCGGTGCGAGTTGAAGTGCGATTTTGCTCCACTGGCGCGCTGCATCGGCATGGCCCGCGGCCAGCAACTCGGCGGCCCGGTTGTTGTAGAAGTGCGCGAGCACACGCTCGCGGCTGATGCGTTGCGCCCGCCGTGTCGTCGACAGGCGGTGAGACCGGATCGGGTCCGGCTCGAAGTCGACGACCGCACGCCGTGTCCCGGTCTCCACCAGCACGTTGACGTGGCCGGTTTCGTAAAGCGAGCTGCCGTCCCGTCGCCAGCTGAGCGGCACCTGCACCTCGCGCGGAGTGGCACGAAGGCCCACATGGTCGGCCATGGCCAGGAACAGCAGGGTAAATGACAGGCAGTTGCCTTCGCCGGCATCGAATGCTCCGGCTGCGTCTCGCGTCGGTTCAACAATGTAGCTGAAGCCCATGCCGCCACTTGAAAACATCAATCGGGCCAGCAGTTCGAGACGCCGATCGGGATTGTTGCTGCCCCGGTAGACGTGCTCGTCGATTTGTTCGATCACCGCTTCGGGGAGTCTCATGACTTCATCGGGATCGGGCGGTGCCATGTCGCCCGATAGACCCAATGCCAGTGTTGATCCAAGTAATATTTTCATCCGTCTCCGTCCGTGACAAGTGGCACGCAGCGATTGTTGTTGCCGACGTCCGCGCCAGGGGATTGTGTCGTGATCCCTGCCGGTCCATCCCATCGGAACCGGTTGTTTTCCTTTGATTCCCCAAAACAGGCTGTGGTTCCGTGATACATGTCAACGGAATGGCGCTTGCGTTGGCGGATGAGAACTGCGTAGAATGTGTGCCTTTCCGGCCTCCCGCATGGGTCGCCGACGAGTTACCCAATCCAAAACACGTGATGAACTGGGCATGAAGATACTGACCAATAGACAAGTTTTCGGCCTCTGCGCCACTTTCGCCGGCGGCCTGTTCCTGATGGCGAGCTTCAGCGTTTACACGCAGGAAATCGAGCCGGTGCTCGAAACCAGCCGCCAGGCTCAGGAAGGCACCCGCCAGTCGCAGGAGCGCATCGATGACATCGATGAGCGCACCCAGCAACTGCTGGGTGACTACCGCGCCAACCTCAACCAGCTCGAGCAGCTCACGCGCTACAACCAGTCCCAGCGCCGCCAGGTCGAGTCGCAGGAGCGCGAAATCGATTCGCTGCGCAGCGACATCGACAATATCGCGGCCTTGCAGCGTGCCGTGCAGCCGCTGATGGAAGACATGGTCGATGGCCTTGCCCGGCTGGTCGAGGCGGACGTGCCCTTCCTGCTGGAAGAGCGGCGCGAACGCGTCCAGAGACTGGAAAACGCCATGGACGATCCCTCGCGTTCACCGGCCCAGCGCTATCGCATGGTGGTCGAGGCCTACCAGATCGAGAACGAGTACGGCCGCACCATTGAAGCCTACCGTGGCGACATCGAGGTCGACGGTCGCCTGTACGAGAACGTGGAGTTCCTGCGGATCGGTCGTGTCTCTCTCACCTTCCGCACGGACGATGACGAAGTGCTCAAGCGCTTCGACACGCAGACGAGTAGCTGGGTGGATCTGGATTCCTCCTTCCTGCCCGACCTCAAGACCGGTTCCCGTATTGCTCGCGAGCAGATTCCGCCGGACTTCATGTACATTCCGACCACCGCGCCGCGTGACGCAGAATGACAGGGGTGGAACGGAAGATGAACTCAATCGCCATGAACATGAATCAACCATCCGATGGCAGGGAAACTATGACCTCCAAGATTTCCAACCGCCTGGCCGTGCTCGTTGCCGCCTCGGTCCTGGCCCTGGCCGGCTTTTCGCCCAACTTGATGGCGCAGCCGCAGACGCTTGAAGAAGTGCTGCGCACCATGCAGACCGAACGTCAGCAGGTGGCCGAGGCCAACCGCGAGCGTGAAGAACGCTTCCGCCAGGAACAAGTCAACCGCGAGCAGGAGCTTCAGCGCGTTCGCAACGAAGTGGAAGCCGCCGAACAGGAAGCCAGCCGCCTCGAGGGTGTTCGCAACGACAACGACCGCGAACTCGAAGAGTTGCGCAACCAGCTGGCCGAGCGCCAGGGTGAGTTCGGTGAGCTCTTCGGTGTGGCCCGTGCGGCCGCGGCCGATCTCAACGAGCAGCTTGAAGAGTCGCTGATCTCCACCCAGTTGCCCGGCCGAGGCGAGGACCTCTCGCGCATGGCGCAGGCAGGTGCCCTGCCCACCATCGACGAACTCGAGGGGCTGTGGTTCACCATGCTCCAGGAAGCGACCGAGCAGGGCAAGGTGGTTCGCTACGACGCCCCGGTGATCCGCGCCGATAATCGCTCGGTTGATGAGAGTGTCGTTCGCATCGGGCCATTCACTGCCTTCACCGAACGTGGCTACATGGTGGCCCAGGATGGCACCTTGCGTTACCTGGTTCGCCAGCCTGGCGGCGGCGCTGTCCGTGCTGCCCGGCGTGTCGTCGATTATGACGGTGACGGTGTCGTTCGCGGCATGGTCGACCCGTCGCTGGGCACCCTGCTCGGCCTGGTGATCGAGACCCCGACGTTGCGCGAGCGTATCGACCAGGGCGGCTGGATCGGTTACACCATTATCGTCGTGGCGTTCTTCGGTATTCTGCTGGCGATCTTCCGCTGGGCCATGCTGATGATCACCTCCATGCAGGTCAGGGCACAAATGAAGTCCTCGACACCGTCGGAGTCCAACCCGCTCGGTCGGATCATGGCGTCGTACAATGAGCACAAGCACGAGGACCTCGAAACCCTCCAGCTGCATCTCGATGATGCGGTGCTCAAGGAGATTCCGAAACTCGAACGCGGCCTCAACCTGGTCAAGGTGCTGGCAGCCGTTACTCCGCTGATGGGTCTGCTCGGTACGGTGATCGGTATGATCGTCACCTTCCAGGCCATCACGCTGTTCGGTACGGGTGATCCCAAGCTGATGGCAGGCGGTATCTCCCAGGCGCTGATCACGACGGTGCTGGGCCTGATTGCCGCCGTGCCGCTGCTGTTGCTGCACGCCTTCGCGGCCGGTGCATCACGTCGCCTGTCGCAGATTCTGGAAGAGCAGTCGGTCAGCTTCGTTGCTGATACCGGCGACCGGAAGTGATGCCGTTTCAAACTGAGGCTTGATGACTGTGTTTCTGGAACTGCTCAACCCAGCCAACGTGATCGACGTCATCGGGGGATACCTCGATGCCGGCGGTCCGGTGGTGGTCGCCCTGCTGTGCAGCACCTTGCTCATGTGGCTGCTGATCAGTGAACGCATGCTGTATTTCTGGTTCTCTGGTCCTAAAATGTGCAGGGACCAGAACCGTCGCTGGCAGGATGTCAGCGATCACCGGAGCTGGGAATCCTATGCCTATCGCGAACGGCTGATCTCGGAAGTCCGGATCGAGAACGAGCGCTACATGAACGTGATCAAGGCGCTGATCCTGATCACGCCATTGCTCGGCCTGCTCGGTACCGTGACCGGCATGATCCAGGTCTTCCAGGTCATCGTCGAGACGGGCGCCTCGAACGCCCGCCTGATGGCGGAAGGCATCTCGCGTGCAACCATTCCGACCATGACCGGACTCGCGGTCTCGCTGACCGGCGTCTTCTCGATCAGTTATCTCGAACGGAAGAACGAGAACATCGCCACGAGAGTGGCGGAAGATCTGGATGTCGAGGCCGCGATGGCCTACGGGGCCACGCGTCGGTTGACCGGGTCCGAAATGGACGAAGCCGAGGTCAACATCACGCCGCTGCTGGACATCGTGTTCATCCTGCTGATCTTCTTCATTGTCACCGCGACGTTTCTTGACGAGATTGGCATCGGGCTTCAGACGCCCCAGGACGATCCGCCCGAGGAATTGCAACGGCCACCGCCCACCATGATGCTGAGCGTTCGTAGCGACGGCTTCGTGATGGTCGACCAGACCCGCATGATCGACCCGCGTTCAGTGACGCCGGTGGTCGAAGCCTTCCGGGCCGAAAACCCGAATGGTGTAGTTCTATTGAACGCCGCCCCGGATGCGCGTGTCGAAACAACTGTACTGGTGCTTGACCAGACGCGACAGGCGGGTATCGACCCGGCGATCGCGATCCAGGAAGCCGCTGTTCAATAACTGATTACCATAATTATGCTTAGACGAAACAGAAGGTCGGGTGCAGGTGATGAAGGCGACGTCAATGTGACGCCGTTGCTGGATATCGTCTTCATCATGCTGATTTTCTTCATTGTCACCGCCACGTTCATCAAGGAACCCGGTATTCAGGTGGCACGCCCGGATGCCGACACCGCTGAGGAGCAGCGCCTGGTGTCGATCCTGGTTGCGATCAATTCCAGCAACGAGATCTGGATCAACCGCCAGCAGGTGCCCCTTGAGGGTGTCAGGGCTGCAGTCGAGCGCTTGCGCCGTGAGAACCCGCGCGGCAGCGCCGTGATCCAGTCCGACGGTTCCGCCCACAGCGAATACCTGGTCGAGGTGCTCGATCAGATTCGTGCGGCCGGAGTTGATGACATTGTTGCCGTTTCCATCAGAAAATCATGAGTAGTCTTCTTAGATTGTTAGGCGGGCTCCCCGGGGCCATCATCGTCACGGTTGGGCTGTTCCTTTTGCTGGCCACCGTCATTACCCAGCGCCAGGATGTCCAGCTCGACGAGGACCATTCGGTCGAGATCAACGTCACCCGGCAGCTCGAAGATCGGGCCGATCAGCGTATGGAGGATTTCCAGCGCCCGGTGCTGGATCAGCCGCCACCGCCGCCGCCGATGCGTTCGGATCCCTCGTTCCGTCCGGCCATGGACGTTCAGATGGGGGCGCTGCCTGACCTCGGTGGCGTGGATGTCGACATCGGTACCGGATTCGACCCAGACCGAGACGCTCAGCCGCTGGTCCGGATTCCGCCGCAGTACCCGACCCAGTGTATTGATCGAGCCCGGGACGTGGAAACAGTCATGGTCGAGTTCGATGTCACGCCGGAAGGCAACGTGGTGGATCCTCGGGTACTCAATACGACGAACCCGTGTTTCAACCGGGCGGCCATGCGGGCGGTACAGCGCTGGCGCTACAACCCGCGCGTTGTCGACGGGACCGCGCAAGCGCGAATCGGTGTCCGCACCGCGATCGACTTCAACCTGGAGGAATAGGGTGAACTTGCTTTCTATCGGACGGGCACGAATTGCCGTGCTGTGTGCCCTGTGCATGGGGCTTCTCATGTCCGCCTCCATTGCCTGGGCCGAGACGCTGGATCCGCGTGTTGCGCGTGACCTGCTGGAGGCCTACGAGCTGATTGAGGAGGACGACCATCAGGCAGCACTCAGGGAACTGAACCGCCTGATGGAGCGGCGGGGTGCCGACATGAAGGACTTTGACCGTGCCTCGGTACTGCAGATTCGTGGCTCGGCCCATGTCAACCTTGATAACCTGGAAAGTGCGTTGCGCGACTTCCGGGATGCGTTACGACTCGACGTGCTTCCGGAGGAGCAGCAAAACCGCCTGCGCTTTAACGTTGCCCAGCTTTTCTTCGTGACCGAACGGTACGAGGAGTCACTGGAATTCTTCGAGGAATGGCTCGGTCAGGAAGGTATCGAAGTAGCGCACGGCACCTATTTCATGGTGGCCGCGGCCAACTATCACCTCGAACAGTACCGGGATGCACTCGACCCCCTTGAGCGGGCCATCGAGAAGGCCCCGGAGCCGGAGCGGCGCTACTACGAGTTGAAGAACGTGTTGTTGTCGAACCTCAACATGGTGCCCGAACGCACGGAACTGATGGAGGAAATCATCTCGCTCTGGCCGGACGAGCTGTCCTTCTGGCGGCAGTTGGCCTCGCTCTACCTCGAGCAGGACGAGCCGTTCAAGTCCTTCGCGACGATGGAGGCGGCTTACCTCAACGGGCTGATCGAAAGTGAAAGCGATATCGTGCTGCTGGCTCAGTACTACTCGACCTTCAATAATCCACATCGTGGAGCCGAGCTGCTTGAGCGCGAAATCGAAGCGGGCCGGGTCGAGCGCTCCGTGGGTCACCTGGAACTGCTCTCCCAGCTCTGGAGCCAGGCCCGCGAACATCGCAAATCCATTCCCGTGCTGCGCGAGGCGGCCGAGCTCTCGGACGACGGCCAGCTGTTCTTCCGCCTGGGCCAGGCATTGATGGCCGACGAAAACAATGAAGCGGCTGAGGAAGCGTTTACCTCAGCAATTAATCAGGGTGGCCTGAGCGACCAGAATCGCGCGGAAGCCTGGTTGTTGCTGGGCAACGCACGCTTCAACCAGGCCGGCCCAGGCGACCGTGACCAGAGGATGCGGGCCGACGAGGCCTTCGAGCGGGCCGAGAACTTCCAGCGCACCCGTGCCCAGGCACGTGACTGGCGTGGCTACATCACGGCGATCAATGACACCGAGCGCCGCCAGGCCATGCTTGAACAGGAGCAGCAGGAGCGACTGGCCGAGGCTGCTGAAGAACGTGCCGTCACCGCCTGTCGCGCGCGCCAGCTTGCCGGACGAACCCTCACCGACGAGTGTCGTCGCCTGCTCGAGGCTCAGCGGCAGGACCAGGAAGAGCCGGTCGAGCCTGAAGCGGAAGATTGAAATTTGAGCCGGCGCAGCCTCGGGCTGCGCCGGTTTCCGCGCCCCCTGGAGTCTTTTCATGCAATCCCCTAGCAGCGTGCTGAACGGCGTTCGGCAGCACTTCCTATCCGGACGCTTTGAAAAGGCGACCGAGCTTTGCCTGCAAGGGCTGGCCGAATCCCCGAACGATACCGAGCTTCATTTCCTGCTGGCTCTGTGTGATGAGAAGCAGGGCAAGGTTGATGATGCGCTTGCGCGCTTTGAACGCGTGGCCCAGGATAACCGCCAGCACGTTGATGCCCGTTTCGCGCTCGGTCGGCTGCTGCTCAGCCGGGGACAGGCGGCAGAAGCGAGGGATTACCTCAACCAGTGTCTTGAGCTGAATCCGGGGCATGCGCCAGCCCGGACCATCCGCTCACGGCTGGATCATGTCGAAGGTCGGACGAAGGAAGCGATTTCCGGTCTGAAGACCGCCTTGCGCGCAGATGAAGACCATGTGCCCGCCCTGGTTTCACTGGCCGAGCTGCTGCTCGAGCAAGGTGACGCGGAGGCGGCCAACGAGCATGCCTCTCACGCACTTGAGGTGGCCCCGGAGAACGCCGCGACGCAGTTGGCCATGGCGCGCGTATTCGTGGCCAAGGGGTTGTTCAGTTTTGCCGAACGCTGCCTGGCCAACGCGGCCGAGTACGAGCCCGGCAATCCGAACGTCCAACTGGTCACCGGCGAAGTGCTGCAGCGGTTCGGAAAGCACCGCGAGGCGGTCGAGCAATTCGAGAAGGCACGACAGCTCGGCCTGTCCAATCGGGCGGTTGCCCGTGGGCTGGCACTGAGCCTGGCGCGCACGGGACGTATCCAGGACGCGCGGCGCGTGTTCGATGAGGAGTCACCGACCCTGGCCGACCGGGACCTGGTACTCGATCTCGCCGATCTGCATGCCGCAGACAACGATGCGGACGCGCTCAGGGCGTTGGCCGAGCGCGGCACCGAGCTGCCGGAGCCGCTGCGCAGGTGGCTGTACGCGCTGACGGCCGAAGTCTCCGATGAATTTGACGAAGCGCTTGAACTGGCAACGGGCTTGTTTGAAGCCGAAGACATCGACCTGCAAACACGCGCGCGCTTGCTGGCGGCCCGGATGCATCTACGCAAGGGGCAGTCACAACCCCTGGCCACCGCCCTGGAGCCGCTGCTCGAGGATGCCCGGCTGACACTGGCCGTGCACTGGGAAATCGCGCGCCTGCTGCGCGAAGCCGAGATGTACGACCTGGCCGAACGGAACCTGAAACACGTCGCCGGTCGCAAGGATGTGGACGAGGACAACCGTGGCCGCACGCAGTCCATGCGGCTGGACGTGCTCGACCGGGCCGGTCGCCATGATGAGGCCGCCGCGCTTTTCCCGGACGCGGCCTGGCAACCTCCTTATCTTGGAGAGCCGAGCTATCTCAGTATCGACACCGACAGTGATCAGGCGCTGGCGCCGATCGAGCAGTATCCATGGCCGCAAGATGAACAAGAAGCCGCCTCGCTGCCGCTGTTCGTTGCGGGCTGGCCGTGTGCCGGGCGCGATTTGCTGCTGGCCGCACTGGCAAGGTCCGGGTCGCTGGACGTGCTCACCCTGGCCGACTGGCCGCAACGCAAGCTCCACCTGGCCTTGCCGCTTAACGTGGAGAGCTTTGGCAGAGCGGATCCATCGCGCCTGCACCTGAGCCGTCGGCGCTACGCCCGCTATTTCTCCGACAAGGGGCGTCCCGTCGAGTCAGCGTCGGTGCAGCCGCTCGACATGGCGCAACTTGCGCGCCTGTTCCCCGGTGCCACGGTCATCAATCCGGTGGCCGAGGAGAACTACCTGGCCATGCAGTGGCGCCTGGTCGGCTATCGACAGGTGCCGACCATGCTCAAGGCCTTGCGGAAGGACCGAATCGTGCTGGACCGACTGCGTGAACGGCTGCCGATCGACATCATCGACATCCGCCTGGATGAGCTCCTTGGCGAGACCGAGCGCACCCTGACCCACTTGTGCGAGAGGCTCGGCCTGTCCTATGATCGGGGTATGAGCGAGGCGCTGGAACGCGTGGCAAGCAGCCGCGGTTACCGTCCTCCGCTACACTGGAAGCATTATTTTCCAACCGATTGACCCGTAAGGCTGTCCGGCAGCCCGGGAGGCGACCATGAGATTCTCCGCCGTTTTCTTTCTGCTCCTGATATTGCCGGTTTCGGCTGTAGATGCCGGTTCCCAGAGCCGTGATTACAATCCCGGGCTCAAGGCCTACGTCGAGGCCACCCGTCATTACGAATCAGGCGACTACGACAGTGCCTACCAGGGCTACCGTCAGTCCGCGCGCTGGGGCAACAAGCTCAGCCAGTTCAATATCGGCACCATGTACTACAACGGGATCGGCGTGAGCCGTGATCCGGCCCGGGCCTGGGCCTGGATCGAGCTGTCAGCCGAGCGGGAGTATCCTCAACTGGTGCATGCTGCCGATGAAATCTGGCGTGAACTCGATGACAACGAGCAACAGAGGGCGCAGCGCATTCATGACGAGGAACTGGTGCCGGAGTATGCCGATGCGGCGACATTGCCCCGTACCAAGCGTTTCGTCAACCGTCGTTACCGGTCGGCCACCGGCTCGAGACTGGGCGGCGTCGCCGGCTCGAACCCCCTGCTGGTGCAACCGAGAGACCATCCTCAGTCGATTGGCGATGTCTACTACCGCGAAGACGAATGGCGGGTCGAGCGCTGGCTGGAGCAGGAAGCGGCCTGGTTCGAGCAGATGATGGAAGCCGGCGAGCCGGTCGGCGAATTCGAAGAGATCGACTGAACCCGATTCGTCAGTTTCCCACGGCCCGGGCCGGCGTATCGGTGTCGGTCTCATTGCCGGTGACCGTGGATTTGACGCGCGATACCGGGCTGTGCAGTTCCCAGAAGAACTGGTGCGTGTCGTATTGCTGGTACTCGAAATCAATCTCGGCCATGCGGTTGGGGTCGGCAACCTCGAGCTGGCCCGGCGGGTAATCCTTCAGCGAGCGGCCGGTGCTTTCGCCCTTTCTCTGCCGGTCGAGGAAATAGGCGACGTAGTCATGCGCGAGTGAGACGGTCATCGGGTACTCGCGCGACTCGTCGGGCATGGTGGCTTCGTTGACCGACAGCACCACCTCCAGGGCTGCATCGCGCTGCACCCCGTAGCGCTCGCCCACGAATTGGGCCACCTCGTCGAAGAACTGGCGCCAGCCGCCCGGCATGCACTTGTCGAGACTGAAATAGCGAATCACCCAGCCGATGGCCGGGTAGCGGTCGGGATCCTGCCGGTAGTGGCCGGCGAGGTCGTTGATCACCCGGATGGCCGGGATGTCGTGTTCCCACTGCAGGTAGCGCAGCACGTGCCGCAGGCAGCCGTAGCCGTCAGCGACCGTGTAGACGTGGTAGGTGAACTTCATCTGCTCGAGTTCGGCCGCCGTGTAGGAGGCGCAGGAGATCAGGAACCCGTCCTCATCGGTTTCGATGCGATGCCGGGCCATGTAGTCCGGGTGCGCCATGGGGCTGTTGGGCAGCAACTGCGTCGGGTATGCCTTGATCGAGACATCGGCATCGATGTAGTACTGCAGGTCGCGGTCGAAGGCGTCCGGCGTGATGCCGGGCAGGCCGATCATCAGGTCGG
>SKZJ01000324.1 GCA_007127425.1 Wenzhouxiangella sp. | reverse complement strand
ACCTCGTCGGTCCAGTTCACGCGACCGGTCGACGGGTCCACTGTCCAGCCGCCGAAACGGGCGACCCGTCCGGCCATTTCATACATCTGTTCCGCTTGCCTGGCCTCCCGCCTGGCGTTCACCAGTTCCTTGTTCTGTCGCACAAGGGCCACACCCACTGCCAGGGCACCAAGTATTGCGAGAATACCGAGTATGCGGTTGGCGACAACGAAAGATGGCGAAATGTCGGGGCGGGGTGGGTGCTGGAGCCAGAAGGCCAGTAGTGTAAGCGCAATCGCCAATATGGCGGCGATCAGCAGCATACGGGGTTGGCGCGAGAATGCAGCCAGCAAAACGACCAGTGCATACAGGATTGGATGGGCAATGCCCAGCGGCACTACGAGGTCCAGCGCGAAGACTGCGAACAGCCCGATCAGAACTCCCCCGCGCCAGAACCCCGACCCTGGTACAGTCGAATCATCCAGCTTCATGGCTCCAGACTAACCCGCCGAAGTGGCCTCGGCAAGCGCTCCGCCAATACGGATACGAGCGTCTGCATGGCAGGCGGTTGCCGGTTATCCTTGCTACTTGCCCATTCGAAATCGCGGAGGCCGAAACCGTGGCTGTTTCCAGAATCTCTTTCCTGTTCGTCGTTTTTCTTTTCGCCGTATCGGCACTTGCCGATGACTCGGCGACGTGGCCAGGAACGGTGCCCGACCGTGCCGAGGGATCCGGGCCGCACGAGCGCCTGATCCTGCGCGGCCCCATTGTCATCGACGGCACCGGCGCGCCGCCCTGGGGGCCGGTCGATATCGTCATCGAGAACAACCGCATTGCCGAGATCCGCAACGTGGCCCTGGGCGGTATCTTCGTCGACGACGAGCGCCGACCGCAGGCCGACGAGGACACCCGGGAACTTGACCTGTCGGGCATGTACGTGTTGCCCGGCTTTATCGATCTGCACGGTCATGTGGGCGGTCGCGGCCAGGGCGTGTCGGCCGATTACGTTTTCCGGCTGTGGATGGCGCACGGTGTGACCACCGTGCGTGATCCGGGCAGCGGGGCCGGCGTCGAGTGGATGGTTGAGCATCGCCGCAAGAGTGCCGACAACACCATCACCGCGCCGCGGCTACACCCCTATGTCAGTTTCGGCAGTGGTCACGAGGGCGCCATCACTACCGTAGAGCAGGCCCGGCAGTGGGTTCGCGACATCGCCGAGGCCGGTGCCGCGGGCATCAAGTTTTTCGGTGCGCGACCCGATATCCTCGAGGCGGCCATCGCCGAGGCCGGTCAGGTTGGCATCGGTACCACCATGCACCTGGCCCAGCTCCATGTCACCCGCACCGACATGCTCGATGCCGCGCGCATGGGCCTGGACAGCATGGAGCACTGGTACGGATTGCCCGAATCGATGTTTACCGATCGCCGGATACAGGACTACCCGCACGACTACAACTACAGCGACGAGCAGGACCGCTTTGCCGAGGCCGGCAAGCTGTGGCGCCAGGCCGCAGGACCGGACAGCGAGCGCTGGCAGCAGGTGCGCGACGAATTGATCGAACTGGATTTCACCATCGTCCCCACCTTCAATATCTACCAGGCCAACCGCGATTTGATGCGCGAGCGCACCGCCGAGTGGCACCCCCTCTACACAAAGCCGGCCCTGTGGGACTTCTTTGCCCCCTCACGCACCGCGCACGGCTCCTACTGGTTTGACTGGACCACCGGCATCGAGAATGACTGGAAAGACAACTTCCGTCGCTGGATGACCTTCATCGAAGACTACAAGAACCACGGTGGCCGGGTGGCCACCGGCTCGGATTCCGGGTTCATCTACAAGACCTACGGTTTCGGCTTCATCAGCGAACTTGAACTGCTGCAGGAAGCCGGCTTCCATCCGCTCGAAGTGCTGCGCGCAGCCACGCTCAGCGGCGCCGAGGCGCTGGGCATCGACCATGAGCTGGGTACCATCGAACCCGGCAAGCTGGCCGACCTGGTCGTCGTCGCGGAAAACCCGCTCAACAACTTCAAGGTGCTCTACGGCACCGGGGCCATCCACGTCGATGAAGACAATAATGTCCATCGTGCCGGCGGCGTGCGCTACACCATCAAGGACGGCATCGTGTTTGATGCCGTGGAAATGCGCGCCGACATCCGGGCCCGCGTGCGCGATGCCTGGGAGGCCGAAGGGCGAGAGCTCACCCAGCCCGGTTTCGCTACAGATTGAAAATGCCGATAACGCCGATCACGATCAGGTAGATGGCAACAATGTAGTTGAGCAGCTTGGGCACGAACAGAATGGCGATGCCGGCGATCAGAGAAAGAATGGGGACAAGCTCCAGTTGAACGGTCATGGCCGTGCTCCTTCTGGTTGGTAGAGGCTCAGCCTACCAGAGTCGTTATTTACAATCAGTCAGTTGAGGTCTACTTACTCGTAATAAGTGGCGATATAAGTTAAAATACCACTCTTATTCGTCAGAGTTGACGCTATGAAGATTTCAGCGATGATGTCCGATGACGTGGTGCTGGAGGAGCTGGGCCGGCGGCTGGGGCAGCGCCGGCTGGCGCTTCGCCTGAGCCAGGCGGAACTGGCCGAGCAGGCCGGCGTGGGCAAACGCACGGTCGAGCGCATCGAGGCCGGCCAGTCGGCGCAACTGACCAGCCTGGTTCGCCTGTTGCGCGTACTCGAGCTGATGCCGGCGCTGGATGCCATGATCCCGGCCGAAACCGTTCGTCCGATGACTTTGCTCAAGCAGGGCGGCAGGCTCCCGCAACGGGTGCGCAAGCGTGGCGATGAAAAGCCGGCACAAGAGGCCGAACCGTGGTCCTGGGATGAGCCTCAATGAGCACTGTGGCCGAAGTCCGGCTGTGGGGGCGTACCATCGGTGCCGTTGCCCTGATGGACGGAGAACAGACGGCGGCCTTCGAGTACGCGCCCGCGTT
>SKZJ01000158.1 GCA_007127425.1 Wenzhouxiangella sp. | reverse complement strand
GTGGCCGACTGGTTCCTCTTCAATCGGTACATATCGTCATCGGCGCTGCTCAGCAGGGTATCGGCATCCTCGCCGTCGGCGGGATAGCAGGCCACGCCGATACTGCAGGTCGGCATTTCGAGCCCGCCAAATTCAGCGCCCAGAGGTTCGGCGATGACCGCGAGGATCTGTTCCACCTTCTCCGGGACGGCATCTGTCGAGGCGAGGTCAGTCAACAGCACAACGAACTCGTCGCCACCCATCCGGGCCACGGTATCGGTTTCCCGCACACAGCCTTTCAGCCGCTGAGCCATGCTGCAGAGCACACGATCACCCATCGCATGCCCATGGGCATCGTTGATGTGCTTGAAATCATTGAGATCCAGAAACAGCAATGCCACGTGGTCCTGGTGGCGATGGGCCGCACACAAAGCCGTATCCAGCCGATCATTGAACAGCGATCGATTGGTCAGTCCGGTCAGCGGATCATGATGGGCGAGGAAACGTAATTCTGCCTCGGCCTCCCTGAGGGCCGTCACGTCCCGCGCGACCCCGATCCTCACGCCTTCTTCCTCGGCCCATCGGGCCGACCACTGGATGTACACTGCACTGCCATCCTTGCGAACATAGCGGTTGCGGAAATCAACGTGGGGCTGTCCATTCATGACCCGAATGATGGAAGCTCGAGTGATGGCCAGGTCCTCGGGATGCATGTAGTCGGTAATCGGGGTGCCGATCAGCTCATCGGCACGGTAACCGAGCAGGGCCTCACAGGCATCACTGACAAAGACGATCTGATTGTTGTCCACATCGACCACGAAGATCGTATCCAGCATCAGGTGGATCAGTTTGGGGTAGAGCGCTTGCAGGTCGACGGGCATGGGGCTGGGCCTCCGGCTCATATCACCCGATTATAGCCGCCGGATCAGGGCGAGGCCGCATCATTTTTGTACCCACGCAGCATCATATATCCCTCCCCATGTCCAATGCTCAGAAGGTCGCCGGCAAGCTCAGCGCCATCTGCCGCTTTCAACGTGCCGTGACAGCCGATGCCAATCAACAGGTCCTCGAAAAGCAAGGCGGTATCCGCGTCTGCATCAAGATGAGCCTCCTGACCTTGCAATTTCTTCTCACAAATTTCTTGTGATCTGCCCTCCGGGGTTTGCCATGAAAGCCCCTTGGCTTATTTGCGCTCGCCGCTTCAGTACCAGCGATGAATCACGGAGAGCATCAGTACATGGACGCGGTCGTCGTAGCTGGTCTCAAAGGGGAGGATGACGTCGGCGAGCTGGTTGGGGCCAATGCCGTCGAGGGCCCAGTCGGCGGTCCGGTAGCGTTCGAACCACCAGCGCGCGCTCAGGGAGAGCTGGTCGGTGATCTTGTAGCGGGCGGCCAGGTCCAGGGTGTGGCGGCGGCTGGTGAGGTCGGGCAGGGGTTCGGTGTCCAGGGCTGGGCCGGATTGCACGTTGATGCGGGCGCGGGCGTCGGCGTGGACGTAGTCGGCTCGCAGTTCCAGGCGTTCGTCCATGAGCAGGCGGCGCAGCCCCAGGCCGAGCGTGTCGACGCGGTCGCGATGGCGGGCCTGCCACCAGCGGTCGGGGTTGGCCAGGTCGGCTTCGCGGAAGCCGCCGCCGCGGAAGCTGAAGCCGTCCTGGTCGGAGGTGATGCGTTCATGGGTGAGGAAGGCATGGGCCGACCAGCGCGCGTTGGGTGAGTAGCTGACATCGGCGCTGACATGTTCATTGCCGGCTTCGACCAGGCCGATCTCGGAGCGTCTGAAATCGTCTTCGCTGACGCCGCCCTGCAGGGTGATGGCCCAGGCGTCGTCCGGGGTGATGGTGCTCTGGAGGTTGATGCCCTGACGGCGACGATCGGCCAGGTGATAGAGGCGCAGCGCGGGCAGCTCGCCCCAGCCGCCGGGGACGGTGTCGACGTAGGCGTCGGAGTGCCCGGCACGGAAACCCACCGCACCGTCGTAGGTGCTGCCACTGCGATCGGCCCATTCGAGGTTGATGGCGGCGTTCACGTGCGGGCTGAAGTTGCGTCTCAGGCCCAGTTCCAGGCGGTCTTCCTCGGTGCGCTCGCGGGCGGTGAAGGTGCGATCGGTACGGCGGTGTTCGACCGCGGCCTGGAGGCGGGTGGCCTCGGCGGGTCGGAAATTGCCGGCCAGTCGCAGGCGCTGGTCGCGGTAGTCGTGGGGCAGGTTGAAGCGTCGGCGCGAGGAGGTCTCGCCGGCATCCTGGAGCTGGCTGTCGGAGCCGATGTAGACGAACTCGCCCATGGGGGTGCGGTTGTCGCGGTCGTCGAGCCGGTAGCTGGCCGTCCAGTTGAAACGCCGGCCTGGTCGCCCTGCCAGTCGCAGGTTGACGGCGGTGGTGTCGATGCGCCCGTCGAGTGAGGCGCGCGGCAGTCCCTGCACGATGCTTTCGGCCAGTACCGGATTGATGGTCAGGGCCAGGAAGTCGTCATCCTGGCGCATGCGCCCGAAGGCGACCTCGCCACTGAAATTGAGCGTGGGCGAGAAGCTCTGGCTGCCGCCGATGCCGATCTGGTGAAAGGTGTTGTCCGGCGACAGGGCCATCTGGCCGATGCCGTCGGGATAGCCGGCCGACGACGGCCAGGCGCCGATGCCGGCATACGGGTTCGCGAAGGTCAGCGCCGGCTGGTTGTTGTCGAACAGCGAGGCGTGGTAGCGCACGCGGAACTGGCGCTGGCGGTCGGCATAGTTCACGGCCAAGTCGATTTCGCGGGTACGGTAGTCGGTGGGCACCGGCATGAACGCCGCGCGGGGGCTGCCCCCGGTCGGTCCGAACATGGCGGCCATGGCCCGGTGGCCGTCGCGGTCTTCCTGGCGGAAGTCGCTGCTGATGTGCCAGCGCTCGGCGAAGCGGGCGTCGCCGCCGGCGGCCATGCTGCGGCGGTCGCTGCGCACGTCGAATTCGTGCAGCGACGGCAGCAGGGCGGTCATGTCGCCGGTGGATGGGGCGGCGACCCAGTCGGCCGGCAGGGTCAGACGTCCGGGGGCTTGTTCGCGGTAGACGGTGACGGCGTCGTCGATGAAACGGGCACTGCGCTCGTCGTACTCGGCATAGACGCCGAACCGGCCATGATGTCGGTAGTCCAGCCGCACGGAGCGAACATCCAGGCCCAGATCCTCGGCGCGCAGGCGGATGGTGACCGGTCGGTCGCTGGCGTAGTCGGCCGTACGGATCCAGTCCAGGCCGAGCACGGCGAACAGGCCGTCATCGCCTAAACCGGAAAAACGCCCCAGGCGGGTGCCGGACTCGCTGACATGGCCCAGGCCTACCTCGACAGTGCTGGCGCGGGCGATAAACGGCGAGAGTTCCTCGACGGTGGGTGGTTCGGCGGCCAGCGGCAGGGCGAGCAGGCCGGCCGGCAAAGCCGAGATTCCAAGCAGTTTCTTCAGGGGTCCGATCTCGGTGCACATGGCAGATCTCCTGGGCGTCAACGCGTCTGGCCGACGCCGGACGGATGGTTGGAACCGTGCACCTGCACATGGCAGTTCATGCAATCGCGACCGAGCAGCGAGCGTGAGCCCGACGGGATAGTGTCGTCGGGCAGGCCGGTACCGCTCAATGCCGCGGAGGGATGGAACTGGCCCATGTGGCACTGCTGGCACAAGAACGGCGTGCGCTGGGTAAGCAAGTCGCGATGCACCGAGCCGTGGGGCTGGTGACAGTGGGTGCAGTCCTCGCGCACCGGCTGGTGCTCCCACAGGAAGGGGCCGCGTTTTTCCGCGTGGCAGGTGTAGCAGTTCTCGTTGACGGTCATGCTCTTGAGATCGGATGGGCCGACGCCGCCGTGTGCGTTGTGGCAATCGGTGCAGACCATCTGGCCTTCACGGACCGGGTGTGAGAAGGCCCGGTGCATTTCGGCATGTTGCTGGGTGTGGCAACTGGTGCAGTTGTCGACCTGGCCACGCGAGTCCGTGGCCGGGTCGGCGCGGGTATGGATGGTGTGGCAGTCGACGCAGGCGATTTCCTCGAAATCGTGCGCGCTGCCCTGCCAGTGCATCATGTCGGCGCCGGCGTGGCAGTTCATGCAGGTCTTGTTGAGGGTGTCGGTGTCGGAACGGTGCTGGCCCATGAAGGCAATTTCGGCCGGTTCGCCGCCAGCCGGCGCCGGCAGGCGGGCATGGGCAAGGCTCTCGCCGTGGCAGGCCGCGCAGCCTTCGCTGGCAAATTTGGTGTGCGGGTCGGCCAGCACCGCGTGCGGCGAGGCGAAGATCTCCAGTACGGGATGCCGGGAGTCGGCGTCGTGACAGCGCAGGCAGTTGGCGACGTGGCCCGGCACCTCGATGTAAACTTCCTCGGTCGCAACGGTCGTCGAGCCGAGCAGGCCCGCCATCATTGCCAACACACCTATTGTTACACGCATATCATTTCATCCTTTGCTGATGAGCATATGCCTTGCCATCGGCACCGTGGGAGGTCCCGGATATCGGCTTTCGCCGATTCCGGGACGCAGCCTGTGGAGATTCCGCGACGACAATCAGTCAACTCAGTCCTTCGCAACTGTCCCGACCAGGTAATCATCGATCATTGCCCAGGCGGCGGGGGAGTGATCACGGCCGTAGCCCTTGGTGCGCATGGCCTCGGAGGACTCCTTGCCGCACCAGCGCTCCATCACCGACGGCGGTGTGGGATGGTCGGGGATGTAATCGGTGAAGTCGTAGACCTTGCCGTCGATGACTTTCCAGCAACTGTCGAGCGAGTCGTGTTTGGCGATCTCTTCCCAGGTGTAGGCGGGCAGTTCGTCACCGTTGGACTTGGCGGCTTCCTTGTGATCCATGGCGTACAGGCCGGCGACGGTCAGGACGACGGCCCAGAATGCGACGAACAGGGTGTAGGTGAGTTTTTTCATAGCAGTTCGAACTCCTCGGTATGGATTCTCGAAAGCGGCACGCCGGCAGCGCGGGCGTGTCGCTGGATCAGGTGGTTGAGCGGTGTCGGACCGCAGATGTAGATCTCGCGCTCGGTTAGGTCCGGGCAGGCTGTTTCCAGGTATTCCTGGCTGACCGGGCCTTCCTGGTAAAAATAGTGCATGTGCAAGTGACAGCCGGGCAGGGCGTCGGCCAGGGACTGCAGTTCATCGAGAAACAGGGCGCGGGCCTCGTCCTGGACACAGAAGATCAGATGGGCGTCGGCCTTTTCACCGCGACCGGTGAGGTGGCGCATGCGGGCCAGGAAGGGCGTGATGCCGATGCCGCCAGCAACCCACAACTCCGGGGTCTGGATTTGGTCGGGGCTTTTGAAGAAGCGGCCGTATGGACCTTCCACCGTCACCTTCGAGCCGACCCGGATGCCCTGGATGGCGCGGCTGGCATCGCCCAGGTCCTTGACGGCCATGCGCAAAGTGTCTTCATCGGGCGAGGACGACAGCGTGTAGGGATGCTCTTCGCCGTAGCCGTCGTCCAGTTTCCGGTCGAACGGCGCCATATAGACGAAGTTGCCGGCCTGGTAGTTGAGCAATCGCTTCTTTGGCTCCAGTACCAGCTCGACGACGTTGTTGGCCGGTTCATTGACGGCCTTGACCCGGTAATTGAGGCGGCCGATGCGGCGCGAGAACACGAAACGCCAGGTCACCGCGCCCACGGCCAGGGCGGCGAAGGCCGACCATACGGCCACGTCGGCCCAGCCAGGCATGGTGCGAGAAAAGTAGAACGTGTGGACCAGCGCCAGGATCACGGCCGGACCGGCCAGGCGGTGGATGAATTTCCAGCGCTCGTAGTCTGGACGGCCGAAGAAGTGGAAGCTCGGTGCCAGGAAAACCATCATCAGGATCAGCGCTACCCAGCCCGACCAGGTGGCGATGTCGGAAAGCGGCGGAAACAGGGTGGCGAAAGCGACGTCGATACCATGTGCCCCGGCGGCCATCGCCAGCAGTACGGGGTGGAGCAACAGCAGGACCAATGACCAGGCGCCGAGAAGATGATGGGTATGCCAGAGCTTCGTCAGGCCGCCGAAGGGCTGATCGAAGCCCGGCACGCGGGCACTGAGCGCGGCGGCAAGCAGCAGCAGGGCCAAGCCGGCCACGCCCGTGAGTCGGCCCAGCGCGTTGAGGGCCGCTGCCGGAGATGCGAGGTCGGAGGCGCCGAACCCGAGCAAGAGTAGCAGGACCGGCACCAGGGCCAGTAACCAGACCAGAAGTCTCGCGGTGCGGGCACGAATCATGCGGCGGGCTTTTCCTCTATATCCACTTTAGTAAGTTGCAATGTAACAAAAAGCGTGATGGAGCGCCTATTTTTCCTGCGAGATACAGATTCCTTCGGCATCCGTGACCTCCGACCCATGCATCGTCGACGGTGCCCGGTTAGAATCCGGGATCGTTTTTTGCATGGAGAAGCGTCTTGTACAGGACCATCTTCCTATTGATTGCCGCCTTGGGTGTGGGCCAGGCCCTGGCCGCCGAGCCGGTGCTGCGTCAGCCTGTCACCGAGGTGTTTGCCGTCACCGGCGTGCGCATTGTCGTTGGCCCGGGTGAGGTACTTGAGCGTGGTGCACTGGTGGTGCGCGATGGAATCATCGAGGCAGTGGGTGAAGGGATCGATATCCCGGCCGACGCCACGGTCTACGAACACGACCCGGAGGAGGCCGCGCTGACAATCTATCCCGGCCTGATCGATGCCTACGTGCCGGTCGCCTTCGTCCGGGACAAAGATGACGGCAGCGAGGAGGACAACGGTGATCCGGTTACTCATCGCCCCGGCAAGTATCCGCACCCGTTGATTACGCCCGATCGACGGATGAACTCGCGGCATTGGCCTGCGGATCGAGTCGATGCCCTGCGTGATGCGGGTTTCACCACCGCCGTGCTGGCACCGGAAGACGGGTTGGTGCGCGGTCGCAGTGCGCTGGTCAACCTGGGTGAGGGGGGATACGGCGCCAATGTGATCGAGCCGCAGCTGTTTCAGCATATTTCGCTGCACGCTCGCATGTCCGGGCGCAGCTTCCCCTCTTCGCTGATGGGCGGCGTGGCCCTGTTGCGCCAGGCCTTTCTGGATGCGCAATGGCAGGCCGAGGCCCGCTCGGTGTGGCAGAACAGCCCGTCGCAGCGACGCCCCGAGTTTCTCGAGGGGGTTAAATCCCTTGAAGGATTGATCACCGGCGACGTTCCGGTGGTTTTCGAGGCCACCGACACCCTCGACAGCCTGCGGATCTCGGGTCTTGTCGATGAATTCGGCCTGTCGGCCTGGATGGTCGGCCACGGCAAGGAATACCAGCGCCTGGACAGTATTTCGGCGAGCGGTATCGGCCAGATCCTGCCGCTGGACTTTCCTTCTGCCCCGGATCTGGAAGAGGACGCCGAACGCGAAGCCAGTCTTCAGGAACTGCGTCACTGGCACCTGGCTCCCGAGAACCCGGCCCGGGTTATGGAAGCCGGGCTTTCGGTGCTGCTGACTTCCCACCCGCATGGCAGTCCGGGCAATCTGTTCGAGCACCTTGAAAAGGCCATTGAACGGGGTCTGGATCCGGATCGTGCGCTGGCCGCACTCACCACCGAGCCGGCCAACGCTCTGGGACTGGGCGGGCGCGCCGGTCGTATCGAGGCCGGTTACATGGCCAACTTCCTGCTGGTTGAGGACGAGCTGTTTGTCGCTTCTCCGTCGATACGGGAGGTCTGGGTCGACGGCCGCCGCCATCTCCTGCGCGAGATGGAGCCGCCGGAAGTCGAACCGGCCGGCGAATGGGACATCGAACTGATCGTTGCCGGCATGGGCAACATCGATGCGACGCTGACTCTCCGCGGTGACGCGCCCACGTTGAGCGGCAGCATGGAGATCATGGGAACCCGCCTGCCATTGTCGGAAGCACGTGTTTCCGGAAGTCGCCTGGATATGCGCATCGACGGTTCGCGCCTGGGCATGCCGGGCTCGTTCACGATGTACATGGATATCGAGGGTGATCGTGGCAGGGGTGCCGGATCGAGCCCGCAAGGTGAGTTCGATGTTCGCGGTCGCCGCACCGGCGATCCCGACGAGGAGGACGCGGCATGAAGATGACGAAGCTTTTTGTATTGACCGTTGCCGTGGCCATGGGGCCTGGCCTGGCCGGCGCGCACGACATCGAGGCCTGGAACAGTCCACAGCCGGAACAGCCCGATCACGTGTTGATCCGCAACGCCACGGTATGGACGGCCGACGAGGCCGGGATCCTGGAAAATACCGACATCCTGATCAGGCGCGGCGAGATCCGGCGCATTGGTGAAGACCTGCGCGCGCCGCGTGGCAGCATCGAGATCGATGCCGAAGGCCGCCACGTGACCCCGGGCCTGATCGATGCCCACTCGCATGCCGCCATGCTCGGCGGCGTCAACGAGATGTCGCTGATCAGCACGGCCATGGTCGAGGCACGCGACATTGTCGATGCCGATTCGATCAATATCTACCGGCAGATGGCTGGTGGGCTGACCACCATGCACCTGATGCACGGCTCGGCCAATGCCATCGGCGGGCAGAACGTGACCGTCAAGTTGCGCTGGGGTGCCGACCCGGCCGACATGATCATCGACGACGCTCCGGGCACCATCAAATTCGCGCTGGGCGAGAACCCCAAGCAGAGCAACTGGCAGCCGGATAATCCTCGCTACCCGCAAACCCGCCACGGTGTGGCCCAGGTGGTCGATGAGAAGTTCCAGATGGCGCGTGATTATGCCGAACGCCACGAGGCACACGCGGGGCGTAATGCACGCGACCGCGTACCGCCGCGCCGCGATCTGGAAATGGAGGCATTGGTCGACATCCTGCAAGGCGATATCGATGTGCACTCGCACGGTTACCGCGCCGACGAGTTTTTGGCCCTGATGCGCACGGCCGAATCACATGGTTTCCGCATCAAGGCCTTCCATCATGTGCTGGAAGGCTACAAGGTGGCCGACGAGATGGCCGAGCATGGCGCCGGCGCCTCGACCTTTTCCGACTGGTGGGCGTTCAAGTACGAGGCGCGCGACGCCATTCCCTACAACGCGGCGCTGATGCATGAGCGCAGCGTGCAGGTCAGCATCAACTCTGACAACCCGGAACTGGCCCGGCGCATGAACCTGGAAGCGGCCAAGGCCGTACGCTATGGCGGCGTGGGCGAGCACGAGGCGCTCAAGATGGTGACGGCCAATGCTGCCGACCAGCTCGGCCTGGGTCATCGCCTGGGGCGCCTGAAGGAGGGCATGGATGCCGACCTGGTGATCTGGAGCGGTCATCCGTTGTCGGTCTATAGCCGTCCCGACCAGACCTGGATCGACGGTCGCCTGTATTTCGACCGTGAGCGTGACCTGGAAATGCGCGAGGCCTGGGAGGCCGAACGCCAGGAGCTGATCGCCCTGGTGCGTGAAAGTGAGAACGGCGAGGGCGAGAATGATGACGAGGAAGCCGATGACAATGATGACCAGCCGGACGAAAACGAACCCGGCATGCAGTTATTCCGCCAGCTCATGGGGGGTGCCTGACATGTTGCGAACCACTGTTCCCCTGCTGCTCGTTCTTTTGCTGGCTGCTCCGGTCCAGGCCGAGACTGTCGCCTATGTCGGTGCCACCATCCACCCCGTCAGTGGCGAGGCCATCGAGGATGGCGTGCTGCTGGTCCGTGACGGGCGCATCGAGGCGATCGGCAGCGATGTCGATGTGCCTGGCGAGGCCCGCACCGAAGATCTCTCCGGGCTGCACCTCTATCCCGGCCTGATCCATGCCGGCACCGTGCTGGGGCTGACCGAGATCGGGTCCGTGGCCGGCACGCAGGACACGACCGAGATGGGACAGATCAACGCCGCCATCCGTGCCGAGGTCGCGGTCAATCACGATTCCATGCTGTTTGCGCCCAACGTGGCCGGCGGCCTGCTGACTGCACACGTGGTGCCGCAGGGCGGCATGATTCGCGGTACGTCGGCTGCCATCAGCCTGTCCGGCTGGAATTGGGAAGAAATGACACTGGCCGCCCCTGTCGGCATGCATGTGGCCTTTCCACGCTCGGCTGCCGAGAATGACGACGATGACGATCTGCGACTCATCAACGAGGTGCTGGACCAGGCGCGGTCCTGGTCACGGGCGATGACCGCCTGGAGTGATGGTGCCGCCCCGCGTCCGGCACACAACGATCAGTTTGCCGCACTCGAGCCGGTGCTGGAAGGTGAAGTGCCGGTATTCCTGCACACCCATGGCGAGCGCGACATGCATGCGGCGCTCGACTGGGCCGAGCGGCAGGGCCTCGAGGAGATCGTGCTGGTCGGCGGCCCCGATCTGCAGCACCTGGCGAGCCGCCTGGCACAGGGCGACATTCCCGCCATTCTCAATGGCGTCCACACCATGCCGGCACGCGGCTGGGAACCCTACGACGCAGCCTACGTTGCCGGTGCAAAGCTGGCCGAGGCCGGAGTGCGTTTTGCCATCACCGACGGCGGATCAGCCTTCACTGCCGGTAATGCCCGCCACATCACGTTCCAGGCCGGCATGGCCGCGGCCTTCGGCCTGGATCGCGAGGCTGCACTCAAGAGCGTGACCCTGTGGCCGGCCGAGATCATCGGCCTCGGCGACGAGCTGGGTTCGCTGGAAGCCGGTAAACGTGCCACCTTCTTCGCCGCCACCGGCGATGCGCTGGAAGTCACCACGCAGGTACAACGTGCCTGGATTGACGGCGAGGAGTACGACTTGTCGCGTGATCGGCAGCGGCAGCTCTATGAGCGATACCGGGGCCGTCCGGGGCGCGACGGGGATGGCTAGTCTCTGGCCGGCACCTGATGAGGTGGGGCGGCTTGGGGCTTGAAATCGTGAAACGGAAAACATGAAATGGGGGTGAGCCGGGAGTCTCGTTTTTAGCTCGGGTGGCCAATGGCAAGGCCCACGCCATTGGCCACCTTGAGACCTTGAATCGATTATGCATCCCCCGTTTTACGTTTTACAATTCCCGTTTTTTCATCGGGTTATACGTAAAACCCGACCTTCCCTCTCATCCGTAAGCACATACAACGCCCCATCCGGCCCGACGCGGACGTCGCGCAGGCGGCGGTCGAGTTCCAGGCCCAGCGGCTCGTCGCTGACAACTTGCTCTCCGTCCAGCACGATGCGTCGAATGGTCCGTTCGACCAGGCTGGCGACCAGCAGGTTGCCTTGCCAT
>SKZJ01000174.1 GCA_007127425.1 Wenzhouxiangella sp. | reverse complement strand
GCGGCGGCCATTGTCCTGATGACTGTGATTCTTTTCATGAGCGCAATTGTCCGCCCGCCAGCGTCAACTGCCGGTGAACAGTTCTTCACCCGCGGTTCACTGCACGCGACTTGTAATAGCGGACATGTTGACGAAAGTGAATTGCCGAATGAATTATCTTCTGACATGGCTGGATTCCGGTCGCTACCGGCCGCTGACCGGTGATGAAGAGGAGCGTGTCGACTGGCTGCGCATCCTGCCTTTCATCGGCCTGCACCTGGCATGCCTCGGTGTGCTCTATGTCGGCGTATCCGCGACGGCTGTTGTCGTGTTCCTGGCCAGCTACCTGGTGCGCATGTTTGCGATCACGGCCTTCTACCATCGTTTCTTCTCGCACCGCACCTTCAAGACTTCCCGCACGGTGCAGTTCCTGTTTGCACTGCTCGGTGCCACGGCAACTCAACGGGGCCCCCTGTGGTGGGCTGCCCATCATCGGCAGCACCATCGTCATGCCGACGGCCCGGAAGATCCCCACTCGCCGCAGCAGGGTTTCTGGTGGAGTCACATGGGCTGGTTCCTGAGCCGCCGTCATTTTGCAACCGACCTGGCACAGGTGCCTGACCTGGCCCGCTACCCGGAGCTGCGCGTGCTGGATCGGTTCGACCTGTTGGTGCCGGTAGCCTACGCCGCCTTTCTGTTCGGCTTGGGGGCGGCACTGCAGCGCTGGGCGCCCGGCCTGGGTACAAGCGGCTGGCAGCTCCTGGTCTGGGGTTACTTCGTCTCCACCGTGGTGCTGATTCACGTCACGCTGACGATCAACTCACTCGCCCATGTATGGGGTAGTCGTCGATACGCGACCCGCGACGACAGCCGCAACAACTTGTTGCTGGCCCTGCTGACGCTCGGCGAGGGCTGGCACAACAACCATCATCACTTTCCGGGCTCGGCGCGCCAGGGTTTTTTCTGGTGGGAGATCGACATCAGCTACTACCTGCTCTGGCTGATGAGCAAGGCTGGACTGGTCAGTCATCTCAAGCCCGTGCCGGAGCGAATCCGCAACGCCCGCAGGGTCGGGGCGCAGCCGTGAGAATCGTGATCGTCGGCGCCGGTGTAGCCGGGTTGTACGCGGCCTGGCACTTGTCGAAACGGCACGAGGTCGTGCTGCTTGAGGCGGATGATCGCCTCGGCGGACATGCAGATACCCATGTCGTGGACGAGGAGGGACGGGAGCGCTATATCGATTCGGGTTTTATCGTTTTCAACGAGCAGCACTATCCGCTGTTCACACGTTGGTTGAAGGCGCTGGACGTCGAGTGGGAAACCAGCGACATGAGCTTCGGCGTCAGCGACGCGGTCAGTGGACTGGAATACAACGCCACCACGCTCAACCGCTTGTTCTGCCAGCGCCGCAACCTGTTCAGTCCACGCTTTTACGGCATGGTTTCCGACATGATCCGTTTCTATCGCCAGGCACCGGCCCTGCTCGAAGCAATCGACGATCGGGTCACGTTATCGGAATGGCTTTCCGATAGCGGCCTGGGCGGCATGTTCGCCGACTTCCACCTCATGCCCATGGCCTCGGCGCTGTGGTCGGCGCCGATGGGTCGGGTTGGCGAATTCCCCATGCGCCACCTTCTGGCATTCATGGACAACCATGGCATGCTGACACTGGGCCGGCGAGTGCCCTGGCAGACGGTGACGGGCGGCAGCCGAGCCTACGTCAAGGCGGCCAGCCAGTGCAGGGCACGCATTGCCACAGCCACACCGGTTCGCGAGATCGCCCGGGGCACGGATCGGGTGCGGGTGCGAACGGACCACGACGAGATCGAGGCCGATGCCGTTATCCTGGCTTGTCACTCCGATCAGGCGTTGAGACTGTTGGCCGATGCCAGCCCGACCGAGCGGGCGGTGCTGGGTACGATTGCCTTCCAGCCCAACGAGACCGTCTTGCATACCGATGATTCCGTGTTGCCGGTCAAGGGCCGGGCGCGGGCGGCATGGAATGTACGTCGCGACGGTGCCGATCACGACCAGTGTCGGGTGTCGTACTACATGAACCGCCTGCAGAACATCGACAGCAGGACCGACTACATCGTTTCGCTGAACCAGGCTGACCGCATCGACCCCGCTCGGGTCATCGTCCGACGCCAATACGCGCACCCGGTGTTTACCCCGGCCGCAGTGCGTGCCCAGCAGCGCTGGTCCGACATCAACGGCCTGCGGCGAACCTGGTTCTGCGGTGCCTGGTGGGGGTGGGGCTTCCACGAGGACGGTGTGGCCAGTGCCCGCCGGGTGATCGACGACCTGGCCAGCCGACATGAATAACGCACTGGGCATGGGACAGGTCTGGCATCGACGGCTCGAACCGAAGGCACACCGGTTCGACTACCGGTTGTATTACAGCCTGCTGGACCTGGCCGATATCGAGGATACATTCGCACGAAGTCGACTGTGGTCTGTGGAGCGCTTCAATCTGGTCACCTTTCGCCGCCGCGATTACATGGCGCCGGCCGACCGCCGTCTCGATCAGGTGGTGCGCGACATGGTGCTGGCCCGCATCGGCTATTTTCCGCCGGGGCGTATTCGTCTGCTGACTCACATGCGCCAGTGGGGTGTTTGTTTCAACCCGGTCAGTTTCTATTTCTGCGACGACGAGCAGGGCCGGTTGGCCGTCATCGTGGCCGAGATTCACAACACGCCCTGGGACGAGCGTCATGCCTACGTGCTCGACTGCCGCGGCCAGGTCGGTCCCGAGTACCGCTTCGCTTTCTCCAAGGCGTTCCACGTCTCCCCGTTTCTGCCCATGGATATCGACTACGACTGGCGCTTCGTCATCGACGAGTCACATATCGACATTCACATGCGCCTGATGCGCAAGGGAACAGAATGCTTCGCAGTCGGGCTGCACCTGGCGCTCGAGCCGATGTCGACTGGTTCCATGCGCCGC
>SKZJ01000011.1 GCA_007127425.1 Wenzhouxiangella sp. | reverse complement strand
TGACGCTGGGCCCCGCTTGCATTCCAGGTCCACTCCTTGACGTTGCCGGCCATGTCGTAGGCGCCGAAACGCGAAATGCCGATATGCTCGCCCGGGGCCGCCGGACCGCGTCCGGAGAAATTCCCGGCGCGCCGGATATCGACGTAGATTTCCTGCCCGAGTCCGGCGGCTCGTCGCCAGTGATACAAAGTCGGCAGGGCCTTTCCGGCGAACCGGCAATAGGAGGCGGCCTCGAACCAGTTGATGCCCGTCACGGGCAGGTCTTCCTCACCGTCCGACGGGCTACCCAACCGCCAGCCGGCCGGTGCCAGTCGACCGGTGCGGTCACGAAACTCCCGTTGCACCCGCTCCCAGCGCAAGCGACCGGCACCCAGCGCCTCGCGCCACCAGGATTCATCCTCGTACCCGCCCGCGGCCACGAAACGGGCAAAATCGCGGTTGGTGACCTCGAATTGATCGATCCAGAAACCATCGAGGTGAACCGATTCCTCTTCATCTCTGATTGAGTCTCCCGGCACCCAGACCATTCCCTCGATCGCCTCGTCTTCCGGCGGCAATTCGATGAACAGCCGCCGCCACTTGGTCGAGATCGAACCTTCCGTGGCCACATGCCCCTGTGCCTCGGCACGCCAGTGCAGGTGGCCACGCGGGAGCAACGGTTCCTCAAGCGGCGTAGCACCGATCTCGCGCCACGGATCGTCGGGGGCGGCATAACGCCTGAAGAAAACCGTTGCGCCGCTCGGCTCGGACTGAATGTTGACCGGGACCGAAGCATCCCGTTTCAACTGTTCGAGCCCGGGCACATCAGGTGCCAGCGCCAGCGCCTTCTCGGCACGCATGAAAGCTTCGATAAAACGAAAATCGCGGTTCAGTTGCTCGATTTCGGTCGATGCATCCTGACGCGCCCAGACCCGGTCCTGGCGATGATCGATCAGCCACGCCCCGCCCAGCACAGCGACAAAAGCCAGCCCGATGGCCGGAACAAACACACGCGATGAAGTGATCCTTTGACGCCATGAGCCGGAATGCAGAGACTCCCCGGTCGGCACCACCGGAGCAATGAAACGATAGCCCTTGCCGGGCACCGTCTCGATGTACTGGGGGTCGTGCGCCGAGTCGCGCAAGGCCTGGCGCAGCTTGCGGACCACGGTATACAGGTTGTCTTCGAGCAGGCCGACTTGATCATCCGGCCAGAGTGCGCGGTAGAAGGTGTCATGGGACACGATATCGCCGGGGCGCTCGAGCAGAATGGCGAGCACCCGCAACGGCAATTCCTGAACGCGCTGTCGCCGGCCCTTCCGGAAAAGCAGCATCCGCCCGGAATCGAATTCGAATGATCCGAATCGCTGCCTGGGCATCGGACCTCCAACCCTGCAAACCCGTGCACACCTGAACGAAATCCTAGCATGCTCGGTCCGCGCCAGCCGCCGGCCACCTGCTCGGGATGACGTCCCTGAATGCTGTCAGCCCACTCCGAAAAACGGATCAAAAAGGCGCCGGTCGCAATCGCCACACCAGATGGCGTGCTAATGCCATGTTTTTAGTATATTTTTTAGTTCAGTCTTGAAGTTCAGGCCGGGTTCATGGCCTTCACCGGCGACCCGTGGTGGGATGGATCACGACCCGTTGCGCGGACCCCCCTTCAACCCACACACAAGGAGACGACCCATGAACATCTCACTCCCTTCAAGCCTGACCTTCGCCGCCATGATGCTGGCCCTGGTTGCCTTCCCGGTAGCAGCTGAGCATCACGTCTTTGCCTTTGACCGCGACGACCCGGATCTCGAGTGGGGCCCGTGCACGGACGTTGCCGACTTTTTCCCGGACGGCTGCAAGTCGACCATTCTTCAGGGCGACCCGGCCGAACGTTACGCCGACGTGCTGATGCGCATCCCGGCCAATGCGAAAATCCCCAGCCACTATCACACCTCGGCCGAACGCATGGTGCTGGTCGCCGGCGAGTTCCACATCCACCCGGACGGCCAGGACACGGTCGTCATGACCCAGGGTACTTATGCTTATGGACCGGCCCTGGCTCATCACAGCGCCGAGTGCAAGGACGAGGGCGACTGCTACCTGTTCATCGCCTTCGAAGAACCGGTCGACGCCATGGCCGTGGAGCATTGAATCGGTCAGAGGCCACGCCTGCCGGCAAACCCTGCCGGCAGGTTTCTCCCGCTGCTCCGAGCACGCCTATTTCCTGGGTTCCATGGGGGTTCGTTTATCATCACGCTGAAGACCAACCAAAGAGAAACGGAACCCATGCCCGACGACCCCAGATTTCAACGCCTCTTGATCAATCGTAAGAACCTCGATGAGATGCGACTGGATGAGTCCGCCGAGAGCACGCATGCGCAACCCGGGGAGGTCGTTCTCAAGCTCGACCGCTTCGCGCTGACCACCAACAACATCACCTACGCCGTCTACGGCGAGGCCATGAACTACTGGGCGTTCTTTCCGGTGGAGGCATCCGGCTGGGGCCAGCTCCCGGTCTGGGGCTATGCCGATGTCATCGCATCAGGCGTCGATAAAATCGAGCCCGGCCAACGGTATTTCGGCTACTTTCCCGCAGCCAGTCACCTGCGGGTTCGTCCCGGCAAGACCAGCCGCGCGAGCTTTCGCGATGACAGCGCCCACCGCCAGCAGCTGCCGGAGGTCTACAACTGGTACCAGCGCACCGACGCCGACCCGTTCCATGCCCCCGACACCGAGCCGCTGCATGCCATCTACCGGCCGCTGTTCATCACCGCGTTCAGCCTGGCCGACTTTCTCGCAGACAACGCGTTCTTCGGTGCCCGACGTGTGCTGATCTCCAGCGCCTCGAGCAAGACCGCCTACGCCACCGCCTTCTGTCTGCGCGATTCAGACGGGCCGGAAATCGTCGGCCTGTCCTCGGCGGCAAACCACGAATTCGTCGAGCGCACCGGCCTGTACCACCGGGTGCTGGACTA
>SKZJ01000061.1 GCA_007127425.1 Wenzhouxiangella sp. | reverse complement strand
ATGGCCGAGGAAAACGGCATCGTGTTCATCGACGAAATCGACAAGGTCGCCCGCCGTGCCGAGGGCGGATCGTCCGGCGAAGTCTCGCGCGAGGGCGTGCAGCGCGACTTGCTGCCGCTGGTCGAGGGATCGACGGTCAACACCCGCTACGGTCCGGTCAATACCGACCACATGCTGTTTATCGCCTCCGGCGCCTTCCACGTGGCCAAGCCCTCGGACCTGGTGCCCGAGCTGCAAGGCCGGCTGCCCATCCGCGTGGAACTCCGGGCCCTGACCGCCGACGACTTCAAGCGCATTCTCACCGAGACCGATGCCTCGCTGACCGAGCAGTACATCGCGCTGCTGGCCACCGAGGGCGTGGACGTCGAGTTCACCGATGACGCCATCACCCGCCTTGCCGAGATCAGCTACGCGGTCAACGAATCGACCGAGAACATCGGCGCGAGGCGCCTGCACACGGTGATGGAGCGACTGCTGGAGGACATTTCCTACGACGCACCCGAACAGTCCGGCGAGACGCTCTCCATCGATGCGGCTTACGTCGACAAGTACCTGAAGGATCTGGCCGGGAACGAGGACCTCAGCCGCTACATCCTGTAAGAATCTGAAGCTCAAGGAGTCGAATATGAAAACCAGTGAAATCCGTGCTGTCATCACCGGCGGCGTTTCCGGCCTGGGACTGGCCGTGGCCGAGCATTTCGTCTCGCTCGGCGGCAAGGTCGCCCTGCTCGACGTCAACGAGGAAAAGGCAACCGAAGCAGTCGGCCAACTCGGCGACGGCAAGGCGAAATTCTTCCGCGTCGATGTCACCAGCGAATCCGAAGTCGAGAGCATCCTGAAGGAAGCCCACGACTGGCTCGGAGGAATCAACGTGGCAGTCAGTTGTGCCGGCATTCTCGGTGCCGGACGCGTGTTGGGCCGCGAAGCACCGATGCCGCTGGAGAATTTTTCGAAGACGGTCATGGTCAACCTGGTCGGCTCCTTCAACATCGCCAAGGCTGCGGCCAATCTCATGCAGGCCAACGAGGCCGGTGAAGATGGCGAGCGCGGCGTGATCATCAATACCGCCTCGGTCGCCGCCTTTGAGGGCCAGATCGGCCAGGCAGCCTACTCCGCTTCCAAAGGGGGTGTGGTCGGCATGACCCTGCCGATGGCACGCGAGTTCACCCGCTTCGGCGTGCGCGTGATGACCATTGCCCCGGGCGTGTTCCACACTCCCATGGTCGACATCATGCCGGAGAACGTGCAGCAGGCCCTGGCCGACTCCATCCCCTTCCCCAAGCGACTGGGCAAGCCCGAGGAATTCGCCCGCCTGGCCGCTCATATCGTCGAGAACGCCTATCTCAACGGCACGACCCTGCGACTCGACGGTGCGGTGAGACTCGAACCGAAGTGATTCGTCGCCCCCGATCGTCAGCACCATCGTCCAGCGATCGGGGGCGCTTCACGTTAGGAAACGTGAAACGTGAATTGTAAAACGGGGGTGGGATGTGGTGGTTTCACCTGCCAGTGATGGCCAATGGCAGGGCCCGGCCGTTGGCCACTGCCGCAAGAAATTGCCACCGAGCTACGCCCCCGTTTCCCGTTTCCCGTTTCCCCCGCAAGGAGCCATCCACACCGCTTTGATATAGTGCCGGCGTGACCGAAACTTCACCCGAAAGACAACGCAGGGAGAACACCATGGACAACGCCATCGAGTGGTTCGAACAGTTGAACTACATGGATGCACTGCTGCAGATTCTCGGTGCCATCGCCATCTTCATCATCGGTCGCTGGATCGCCCGCGCTCTGGTCGGATTCATGCGCCGAAACCTTAGAAAGCGCGAGATGGATGCCATGCTGATCGGCTTCCTGACCAGCATCGTCGGTGCCGTGCTGACCGTGGCCGTGGTGCTTGCCGCCATCGGGTATATCGGCGTACCCATCACCCCGCTGATCGCCATTCTTGGTGGTCTCGCACTGGCCGTCGGGTTGGCGCTTCAGAGTTCACTGAGCAATTTCGCCTCCGGCATCATGCTGGTCGGTTTCCGACCCTTCACCCGGGACAACTTCGTCGAGGCCGGTGGGGTGTCGGGCACGGTCATGCGGGTCGGCATCTTCAATACCGAACTGAAGACGCCCGACAACCGCTACGTGGTCGTCCCGAACGGTTCAATCACTTCCAGCCCGATTACCAATTACTCGGCCTACGATACACGCCGCATCGACCTGATCATCGGTGTGCACTACGATGACGACCTCAAGCTGGCGCGCGAAACCATCTCGCGCGTGCTCGAGCGGCATGACAAGGTGCTCGACGACCCCGCCCCGACCATCATGCTCATGGATCTGGGTGACTCCAGCGTCGACTTTGCCGTACGCCCGTGGGTCAACGCTGCCGACTTCTGGCCGGTGCGAGGAGAGCTGCTCGAGCAACTCAAGACCGAGCTGGAAGCAGCCGGCTGCTCGATCCCGTTTCCACAACGAGATGTGCATGTCTACGACGAAGGCAAGGCGGCTTGATTACACGGTAAAAGGGTAAAACGGGAAACGATTAAAAGGTAAAACGGTGAAACGTAAAACGGGGGTTGGCGCATTGGCTTCGATGAGCGCCCCCTGGCCAATGGCGGGACGCCTACCGTTGGCCACCACTGGCTCGCGTAGCCTGGGCGCCCTCCCCCATTACGTTTTACGTTTTAACGTTTTACCGCGCGCTGACGCGCGCTTTCAATCGTCCGCGCGGAAGCCCCGGATGATATATCCCCCCGACTTCTCGTCGTGCTGCAGTTCCAGCAGACCCTGCTTCTCGGCCTCCTTGAGCAATTCGGAGAAATTGCGAAAGCCGTGGTAGCTTTCACTGAAGCCCGGCTTGCGACGCTTGAGCGCCTGCTTGACCATCGAACCCCAGACCTTCTCCTCTTCATCGCGGTCGGAAAACAGTGCCTCGGTCGTCTCCATCAGAAGGTCGAATGCCTCCTGCT
>SKZJ01000135.1 GCA_007127425.1 Wenzhouxiangella sp. | reverse complement strand
TCCACGTCCTTTTCCTCGCCGGCGCTCATGCCGCGCACCGCATCTTCCAGCTCCTGGAAAGCGGTGAGCTCGCCGAGCACAGGCGCGATTTCATGTTCACCCTGCTCCGGCACGCGCTCGCCATCGAGTTCGGCCACGTAGCCCAGCCGCACGCGGTCTCCGTCTTCAGCGGCGCGCTCGACCTCGGAGAACGTGCGGCGCTGCTCGCGCAGCGTCTCGATCATGTCGTCGACATCGGCTTCGGTGATCTCGGCTTCGGGACGCTCGACCTCCATGTCGGCGACCTCGAGCTCCGGAATCTCGGGAAACACCTCGAGTTCGGCGGTGAACTCGAAGTCCCCGCCGTCGGTCGGCGGCGTCGGCTGCAGGCTGGACACCCCGGCCACGCGCATTTCCTGTTCCCCGATGGCTTCCTGAAGGCTGGTCTGCATGATCTGCTGCAGGACCTCCTCGCGCACCTGGTCACCGTAGCGTTGGCGAATGATATTCATCGGAACGCGCCCGGGACGGAAGCCCTTCAGGCGCACCTGGCGCCGGAGCTCGTCGAGACGACCGGAAACCTTGCTGTCAATGTTTTCGGCGGGCACCTGGACGGTCATGCGCCGTTCCAGATCGCCGGTTTTTTCAACGGATACCTGCATGCTCGAGTGTCTGTGTGTTGTGTGGACGAGGCCGAACCGCTCGCGCGAATTCGGCACTGGAAGTGGTGGGCCGTCAGGGACTCGAACCCCGAACCTACTGATTAAGAGTCAGCTGCTCTACCAATTGAGCTAACGGCCCGATTCAGTCTGCTCCTGCAATAACTTTGCCGCGGCCGGCACTCACCGGCTGCGGCGGAATCTGGGGTGAGCGACGGGGGTTGAACCCGCGACCTCTGGAGCCACAATCCAGTGCTCTACCAACTGAGCTACGCCCACCATCGAAATCGAATTGTCGTGCGGCAGCCAGTGCCGCAATCGCGTATTGTAACCCGTCTGAACGGGTTGTGGCGCGCCCGGCAGGACTCGAACCTGCAACCGTCGGCTTAGAAGGCCGATGCTCTATCCGGTTGAGCTACGGGCGCCGAGTCTCAGAGCCGCGTCGCGCCGCGAAAACGACTGGTCGGGGCGGCAGGATTTGAACCTGCGACCTACTGCTCCCAAAGCAGTTGCGCTACCAGGCTGCGCTACGCCCCGTTTCCAAGCCGATCAATACTAAGGACCTCGCCCCTGCAGGTCAATAGCCCAGGCACGAAATATTGGCAATGAGGTGTAATGCGGGATGCGCCCCATCAAAGCGCAACGGGTACTGCGGCGGGTGATTTCGAAACCGAACGTTTCGCATCAACCCGCCGCAATACCCGTTGCGCGTCCCCGACTTACTCGACGATGACGACCCCCACCATCCCGCGGTCCTCGTGCGGTTCGCAGACGTAGGCGTACTCGCCCGACTCGTCGAAGGTCTTCTCGATGTGCTCTTCGGGAAAGATGTAGGGATGCGGGTCCTCGCCAAGATCGCGGAACCAGACGTTATGGAACTGGCGCCGCTCGTGGTTCTCCCAGCGCACCGTCTGCCCGGCCCGGATCGTCACCTCCGCCGGGTCGAAGGCCATGTCGCGCATGACCACCACGACGGTATCGTCATCGGCCACCAGCGACCCGCTACAGGCCAGAGCCGCCAACAAAATTACTGTCGCTACGTTCCTCATTTCCAACCTCCGCAATTTTCGCTGCCCGCTGCCCAAACACCTGAGTTCAAAATGACCGTGCGGGAGTGGCCGGAACCTCGTCCGTCGGGGATGCAACCCCGACCTACGCGGGCTTCGTTTCATCGCCCGACCACGTTGAAGTCAACCTCGTCGTCATCCAGCGCCAGCCGGTAGCCCAGCGAGACGTGGTGGAAGCGCCCGTCGGCATGGTCGTCGTGGATGGCGAAGCTGAAGTTGTAGGTCTCTTCGGGGCGCAGGCTGACATCACCGGGCTGGTCGGAAACCAGCGGGCGCTTCATTTCCACCTGCCAGTAACCGCCGCTCTGACTGACGGAGGCCTCGAAGCCGGCGCCGCCGGCCATGATGCGCTCTTCGAGCACATGGCCGTGCTCAGTGCCGCCGTCGGCGTTGATGCGCATCAGGTCCATGAAGTGACCAGAAGCGAGCAGGTCGGCCAGCACATCCTGCTCTTCGAGCTTGTCCCAACCGCCCAGGGTGGCGCCGCGGCGTCCGGCTTCCTCGACCTCGGTGCGCGACTCCTTGAGGTACTTGGTCACCCCCGTGGCGAAATCCAGCGGCAGCCCGGAAGCAGCCGGGTCGTCGGGATGGGCCGGCATGTCCCTGAGATCGTGATGGCAGGCCGCCCAGCATCCGGCCTGTGCGGCATACTCGGGCTGGTCGGTGGACAGCATCACCGCCACCTTGACCGGGTTGTCGGGATCCATCTTGCCGCCATCGACGAAGTCGACCGGCACGTGATCGGTTGCCGGCCACTCGAAACGCAGGAACAGGTGATCGCTGTCGTGGGCGGCCTGGACGAGCACCGGCACCGAACCGCGCTTGCCCGGGATCGGCTGCTCTTCCGCGGTTTCGCCGGTGATGATCTTTGCGCCCATTTCGTCGGTCTCGCGCGCGTGGCAGGATTCGCAGGTATCCCCGAAGCGGAAAGCGCGTGCCCCGCCATGCATGCGGCCGACCAGGGTCCATTCCATCGACGCCTGGCCGGGAAAGAACACAGTGACTTCCTGCTCCGGCACACCGGACCAGTCGAACTCGATTCCTTCGGCCTGTTGCGGGATGTCATCGTCGGTTGCGGCGGCACGCTCGGCGAGCGCGCGATCGACCGCCTCCTTGATGCGCTCTTCTTCCAGCCGTCGTCGCTCACGGTCGCGCTCGGCCTCGGCCTGGCGCAGCGCTTCCGCCTCGGCCTCCCGTGCCTCGGCACGGGCCATGCCGGCAAGGAATGTTTCCGGAACTTCCTGGCGGTGCGCCTCACGAGGC
>SKZJ01000120.1 GCA_007127425.1 Wenzhouxiangella sp. | reverse complement strand
TCGGGATGCACCTGACCGATGGACATGAACGGGTGATCGTCCCGCTCACGCACCAGACGGACCAGGTCCAGCGTCACATCGGGATTGCACGACAGGCTGTAGCGACCATCGACCGGCCCGGCCACGAGCTGCATGCACACGTTGATGCCACGGTCGACCAGGTCGCGGGCGACATGGGTGTAGTTCGAGGAGACGTAACGGCGCTGCATCAGCGGCTTGCCCAATGCAGCACCCGACTGGAAATAGAACTCGGTGATCGTCACATTGTCCGGCACCGACTCGGCCATCAGGTCGACCAGATAGTCCAGGCGTGGATAGTCGTCGCCGAACAGGCGCTCGACGATGGGACCCATCAGCCGCTCTTCCAGCCAGTGCTTCGGTTGTGGAATGTCCAGCGACAGGGCGGTGACGATATCGAGGCGGATCGAAGTATCGCTGCGGGCACGATGATAGAACGCGTTGACCAGCCGATTGGGTTTGCCCAGCCCCAGCGGCAAGCCGACGACCAAGTGCTTGCCGAGCCGCTCGATGGCCCTGTCGACCACCTTCTCATAAGCGTTATTCGGTTGATTCGTCATACCGTTGCATCCCGCCTGACCATTGCCACTAAACTATCATCAAAACCAATCGATGATCCCCGGCGATGACGAAAACGCACCCAATTACCCCCTGCCTGCTGCTCGACACGGCGCGCATGACCACGAACATCGAGCGCATGAGAACCCGGCTTCAGGCGCTGGGTGTGGCTTTGCGCCCCCACGTCAAGACCTGCAAGAACATCGACATCGCCCGGCAATTGACTGCCGGCCATCCCGGCGGCATCACCGTCTCCACGCTGGCCGAAGCCGACTACTTTTTCGAACACGGCATGACCGATATTCTCTATGCCGTCGGCATCGCACCCGGCAAGCTGCCGGCGGTCGCCGATCGCATGGCACGCGGCATGGCGTTGCGCATCGTTCTCGATCATCCGCAGACCGCTGTTGCAGTGGCCAAGGCGGCCAAGACCTTCGGGACCCGCTTTCGTGTGCTCATCGAGATTGACGCCGACGGCGAGCGCGCCGGACTGCGTGCCGAAGCATCCGAACTGATCGAAATTGCCGCCATCCTGGAACGGGCCGGATGCCATGTCGACGGCGTGATGGTCCATGCCGGCGGTTCCTATCACTGCGACGACACCGACAGCATGCGGCGCATGGCGGAAAGAGAGCGAGACTGCGCCGTGACTGCGGCCGGGCGTTTGCGCGAGGCCGGCCACGAAGCACCGATTGTCAGCGTCGGCTCCACGCCCACGGCCACCTTCGCCGAAGATCTCACGGGCGCGACCGAGGTACGTGCCGGCGTACACGTCTTCCAGGACCTGGTTCAGGCCGGGCTGGGTGTGTGCAAGATCGACGATATCGCCATTTCGGTGCTGACCGAGGTCATCGGCCATCGACAGGAAGACGGCAAGCTGCTGGTCGATGCCGGCTGGATGGCGCTGTCACGCGATCGCGGCACAGCCGACCAGGCCGTCGATCAGGGCTACGGCCTGGTTTGCGATGAGACCGGACAGGCGTTTGACGATGTCATCGTCACAGGGACCAACCAGGAGCACGGCATCATCGGCCATCGCGACGGCTCGCCGCTGAATCTGGACGAGTTTCCCGTCGGCACCCATTTGCGTATCCTGCCCAACCACGCCTGTGCCACCGCGGCCCAGCACGAGGGTTACTGGATTGTCGACAGCCCATACCAGGCCCGACGCTGGCTGTCCCGCTGCAGGGGCTGGTAGCCGACACTGGCACCCGCCCTGAGGTAGAAAAACAAAGTCACCAGGAGTCACGAAAGATGGAACATTACCCGCTGCTGAAGAATATCCACATCTTCATCGCGTTACTCAGCGGCATGGGCTTTGCCCTGCGCGGCTATCTGCGACTGGTCATGAACCGGCCGCTGGGCCACCCCGTCATCCGCATCGCACCGCACATCATCGATACCCTGCTGCTGGCGACCGGCATCGCACTATGGATCATGGTGGGCTGGCCCTTCATGTCCTGGCTGGGACTGAAGCTCGGCCTGATCGTGGCCTACATCCTGGTTGGCATCGCGGCTTTTCGCAGCGGGCACAGCGGCCCCGGAGTCATCCTCTACCTGCTGGCATTGATCATTTTCATCGTCATCGCCGTCATCGCAGTACACAAGCCGCTTTGAACCCATATAAAAATGCCCCGACACCGAAGTGCCGGGGCATGCCAACAGCGCCTGAATCGCCCGTTCGGGGTAGGAAGGGGATTGGCGATTCACGCGCCCCTCAGCAAACTCTTCCGTCAGTGTTGGTCGAATGCCACCATGTATTCCCGCAATCCCTCTCGCGATACCTGATGAACAATCACGTGCGTACCCGAGGCATCGACAAGGATTTCAGCAACTCCCCACAATCCGCTGGAGTCGACGCAGGACTCTCCCGAGGCACCGCTTCCGGATCCCTGAACCAACAGCCCGGGATCAGTACTCTGGCTGGAAGCACCGCTACCCGAACCACGCACCATGACTTCCTCTGAGTCGTCGGGCGCGGGCGCTCCGCTACCGGAACCCTGAACCATTAGGCTGGCACCGGTCGAGTCATCGGACTCACCCGACGCCCCGCTACCGGAACCCTGAACCATGAGCCCTGCAACCGGAGTACAGCTTTCCCCGGAAGCACCACTACCTGAACCCTGGACCATCAAATGTGCGCCTGCGGAGCGGCAGGACTCACCGGATGCACCGCTCCCCGAGCCTTGAACCATCAAGCCGGCTCCACAGCCGTTGGAGGACGTTCCACTACCTGACCCTTGCACCAGTGGGCTATTCAACTCGCCCTGATCAGAAATCTGCAACACCGAGTAAAGCGGCACCACGAGGTAATCGCTGTGCCGGCTATCCAGCGCTGCCATCCCTGCAATCACGCCATGGTCTGCGTGAATCGAGACCATCAACTTGTCGCCCTGCTGCGAGACCTTCAGTCCCGACTGGTCCTGCGCCATCAAGGGAGATAGACCAGCCGTCATCAAAAACCCCGCTGCCAAAAGGCAACCCCCAATGCGTCCCAAGGTGACTCCGGTGCCACTCTTGCCAATGCCTGTTCCCGATTTTTCGATCACGCCAAACATATGTTTCTCCTATCTGTTTTCAGTGCCGTTTCCGGCAAGCCTTCACGAGGACCGGTCATCATCCATTCCGAATGGACTTTCCCAGTAGTACCAACCGACACCGACGGAACATTCATCACGCTCCGACGGGGACAGTTCCTCGTGCTCCATTTGTTTCTCCACTTCCTTGATGTGCCGCTCAATCAGGTCTCTGATCTCAGCGCGCACTATTGCGATTCGTTCGCGAGGAATCCGATGTGTCCAGCGATCCTGCTGTAACCAGGCAACCTCGCTGGAATCGTGGCGCATGGTGTTATGCGCCACTGCCTTGCCCAGGCGATTGATGGCAAAACTGCCGGCTTCGATGGCGGTCCTTTCGGACGGTGCAACCGGCATGTAGAACGGATCGACCAGGCGCACGCGGGTACCGTCTTCACTCAGGCGGACATTGCCACTCTCCAGCAGCCGATCCAGTGCCGTCTGCGGGGTAACGGCCCGGCCTGCGGCTCGGCTGACCAGCCGCTGGAAAGTGCCGTGTGGCCCGTGAATCAGCAGATCGGCCGGCTCGCCGCTGTCGGCCTCAAGGAAGGCCTCGTCGATGCTCCACATCTCGAGAATCGCCGCTTCCGAGCAGACGTCGGACAAGGCCAGTTCCTGGTCCCGCGCTTCACAGGCCTTGATGGCACGACCATCCAGGCCGCACAGCAGCGCAAGAGCCGAAGTCGTAACTCGCTTGCCCGGATTCTCCGCTTCCAGGTAGCGGCGCGCCTCTGTCACGTAGATTTCGCGCACCAGCTCCAGCAGGGCGCGGCAGGAAACCCGGCCCACAGCGAACCGGACCAGCGGCCGGATCATGCGCTCCATGGCGCTGATCAACCAAGTGACCTGGGTCTTGTCTTCAGTTCGCGCCGCGACCTGTCCCATCGTCAAATCTCCATGATTTCCGGCTTGTGAAAGTAATAGCCCTGGGCGTACGCCACTCCCAACTCCGTAATCGCCTGCATTTCCTCGCAGCGTTCGATTCCCTCGGCCACGACACAGCCTCCCAGCCCGTTCGCCAGGGTGGTGACGCAGTCGATGATCGCGCGTTGATTGGGCTGCTTATCAACCCCGGCGATCACGGTGCTATCGATCTTGATTACATCGACAATGCCGGCAGCACACAGATCGAAGCAGTTGAGACGGCTGCCGAAGTCGTCGAGTGCGATCAGCACGCCCCGCCGTCGCAACAGCTGGGCATTGTTGACCAGCGTTTTGCGATCACCGCAATCTCCGAACTCGATCAACTCCAGGCACAGCGAGTGCCCCTGGCCGGCCAGTGAATACTGGTGCAGCGAGACGAATTCCACGAAGTGATCGGCCGTCAGCGACTCCGGGTGCACGTTGACGCTGAGGCGGGTCGGTTCCGGGAGATCGGCCAGCCAGCGAACCGCACGCTCCATGACTTCTATATCGGTCGCGACCGGCGGCCTGTTGCAGTAAAGGCAATCGACAAATGCTCCGGGAGAACCGTTGAAGCAGGCGGAATCCGGGCGGACCAGCAACTCGTACCAGTCGCGATCTACACCGAATGGGGGCCCGACCGGCCGCAAGGCCCGGATCTGCTGAACGGCGAACGCGCAGTGATCCACCGTGGCGGTCAATGACATGTGCCTGGCAATCTGACTGACCATTTCCTCTCCCTCATTTTTGTCATTTGCCATTTATGGCAATCGACAATACCGGCATTTGCCGCTCCTGTCAAGTAGAATACTGCGGCGCCGCTCTGGTGATCTGCCGCATCTTTCTGCAGGCAGGCCAAGAGCGGGTCAACAATGCGGTTGTGCCGGCGCGACCGCTTCCGCTAATCTTCCCGTGCACCATGGAGAACCCGATGTCTTTCGCCCGAACCGCTAGTGCCGTTGTTACCGCACTGCTGCTCTGTGTCGCCTGCGAGCGCTCGGGCGGCAATGGAGAAGCCCCAGTCGTCTACCGACACGCCATCGACGGCATACCGGCCAGTCTCGACCCTGCCCATGCAGCCAACATTTACTCCGCCACATTGGTGGTCAATCTCTACGACACACTGTTTCGCTACCGCTACCTGTCCAGACCCTATGAACTGACCCCCAACCTGGCCGCCACCATGCCCGATGTGTCCGACGACGGACTCGTCTGGACCATCGAACTGCGAGAGAACGTGCGATTCGCCGATGACCCGGCCTTTCCCCGCGGCCGGGGACGGGCCGTCACGGCTGGCGACGTGGTGTACTCGCTCGGACGCCACTTCGACCCGGCCACACGTTCGCAGGGCGCCTGGTTATGGCGAGGCAAGATCGTCGGACTGGAAGAATGGATCGAGGCCGGCGCCAATCCCGACCGGCGAATTGCCGGGCTGCACGCTGTCGACAACCAGACACTGGTGATCGAACTGACCGCCCCCTTTCCGCAACTGGCGCATACCCTGGCGATGGCCCTGTCGGCCGTCGTGCCGCGCGAGGCGGTCGAGTACTACGGCCGCGAATTCGGCGTCCGCCCGGTAGGCTCCGGCCCTTTTATTCTTGAGCGCTTCGATGAAAGCCGGGCCGTGCTTGAGCGCAACCCGGATTTCGACCGTGGCGCGCTCGACCTGGCGGCAGAGGGACTTGACCCGCAGCGCCATGCCGAACTCGGACTCGAACCGCTGAATGGTCGAACCTATCCGTTCATCGATCGTCTGGAGGTCCACTTCATTACCGAGCCGACGTCTCGCTGGACCAGTTTTGTCGCCGGCGAAGTGGACAATGTCATGGTGCCGCCCGAGAAGTCCGGCCAGTTGCTCGCGTCTCGCGACCCGCTCCGCTTTCGCCCGGACATCGAACGGCAGTACCACACCCTGGCCGAACCTGAAGCCGGCTTCGTGTTCTACGGCTTCAACATGGCCAACGAGGCCATTGGCCATCACCCCGACGAGGACATCGACCGCGCCAACCGGGCCTTGCGCTGCGCCATGCGCGAAGGTTTCGACTGGCAGGAACGCAATCACACCTTCTACCACGGCCTCGGGCAGGTCTTTCCCGGCGTCATACCGCCGTTCCTCGATGCGTTCGACCCATCGCTGGACGCCAGTTCCACCGACCATGACCCGCAAAGGGCCCAACGGCGCCTGCAAGCCCATGACTGGTCACCCGAGACCCTGCCGCGACTGACCTACGGCCTGGAAGCAAGCGTCCATCAACGCCAGATGTTCGAACAGTTCCGCGCCCGCATGCAGACCATCGGGATTCCGAATGAACGCCTGCGCCACCGGGCTTTCGCCAGTTTCGGCGACTTTTCCCGCGCAATCACCGGCGGCGAACTCGACCTTTTCCTGATCGGGTGGACCATGGCCTGGCCGGATGCCCAGTACGCCCTGCAGATGTTCTACGGCCCCAATGCCGCGCCCGGCGCCAACAGTTTCAATTACAGCAATCCGGAGTTCGACCGCTTGTTCGAACGAGCCGCACGACTCGAAGCAGGCGAGGAACGCGCGGCACTTTATCGACAACTCAATGAAATGGTCATCAACGACTGCGTACACATCGGCAGCCTGTCGCGTACCCGGCTCCATCTCTGGCATCGGCACGTGCACATGCTGCCCGACCGTGAGATGCTCGGCGGTCACTTCCTGCGTTTTGTCGGCATCGGAGCGGCGCCTTGACGTCGAGGTTCGAACTGCTGGGATTCGTCACGCGCAAACTGGCAGCATCGCTGCCGTTGCTTTTGGGCGTCACCCTGATCAGTTTCACGCTCACCGTGCACTTCGGCCCGGATCCGGCCCATGCCATGCTCGGCAAGAATCCAACAGCCGCGGACCTGGCCGCCCTGCAGCGTGAACTCGGCCAGGATCGCCCCTTCTGGATGCGTTATGCAGACTACCTGCATCGCCTGGCAACGCTCGACCTGGGTCACACCGAGACCAGCGGTGAAAAAGTTCGCGACCTGCTCGCCCGAACCATGCCGATCTCGGCCCTGCTACTTGCCCCGGGTTTCATTCTCGGTACCGCACTGGCCCTGTTTCTGGCCATGGTCGCAGCATGGCACCGTGGCGGCCGACTGGACCGGCTGATCACCGGCGTATCGGTTGTCGGCATGAGCCTCTCGTTCGTGATCATCATCATCGCCCTGCAAGCCGTCTTCGGCGTCTGGCTGGGCTGGTTTCCGGTGCGCGGCTGGGCTGTGGATGGCCCGGCCAGCTACCTGGCCCATGTCACCATTCCCACGCTGGCATTCGTGTTCGCAAGCATCGGCTACAACACCCGCTTCTTCCGCGCCATGCTGGTCAACGCCATGAACGCAGGTCACGTGCGCACCGCGCGTGCCTACGGTGCCGGTCCTGCCCGCATCATGTTCCGACATGTCCTGCGCGGCTGCCTGCTACCGATAATGACCCGTATCGTGTATTCGGTTCCCGCACTCGCCATCTCGGGCAGCCTGCTGATGGAAAGTCACTTCTCGATCCCAGGGATCGGCCGGGTCACCTATCAGGCCATCCTCTCCGGCGACCAGCCGGTCATCATGGCCGTGGTCGGGCTCAGTGCCGTCCTGTTTGCCGTGGCCGTCACCGTCGCCGACCTGCTGTGTCGCCTGGCCGACCCGAGAATCCGGCTGGCATGAACCACGTATCGGCAAGCCGGATTCAGATAAATCGAAAGCCAATGGTCGTGGTCGACTGGATCGCGCCGCTGATCGTCGTCGCCTACGTCATAGCCGCCGTCGGCGTCTGGCTCGGACTCTGGGCCGACGGCTGGGGAGAGATCACCGGTGTCATGTGGGCCGCGCCCTCGACCGACCACTGGCTGGGCACCAACCGTCTCGGCCAGGACATCCTGCTCCGAGCGGTGGCGGCCACGGCCACCGCATTCGAAATCGGTCTGCTGGTCGCACTGGCCAGTAGCATGGTGGGTGGACTGCTCGGTGCGGTGGCGGGACTTTTCAACGGCAGCCGTCTCGACGAACTGATCCTCTGGTTGAAGGGAACCATCGATGCCATCCCCTTCTACCTCTTCGTGGCCGCGGTTGCTTTCGCCTTGCAGGGACACGCCATGGCCATGCACCTGGCCATGATCGTTGTCTTCTGGACCACAACCGCACGGGTGGTTCGGGCCGAAACCATCCGCCTCGGACAATCCGGTTTCATCGAAGCGGCACGTGCCGGCGGCAGTACGCACGCCCGCGTCATTGTGCGCCACCTGTTGCCCAACCTCGCCCACGTGCTGCTCGTACAGGCCACGCTGGTCTTCGTTGCCGCCATCAAGGCCGAGGTTGTACTCAGCTTTCTCGGCATTGGCGTGCAGGACTCGATCAGTTGGGGGCTGATGCTCGCCGAAGCCGGCCAGGACATCATGGCCGGGCAGTACATGAACTTCCTGGCCGCGACGCTTTTCCTGTTCGGGCTGGTCATGGCCGGCAGCCTGCTCGCCGACCGCATGCAGATCCGACTCGACCCCCGCACCCGGAATCAGTGGAGGACCCAGATCCAATGACGCAACGGCAACAGCGACACCATGCGAAACGGTATGATGGACATTCGCATCGTTCTGCCCTGGAGCCACCCTTTGTTGCACTCGACCCGATGGCCTTTACCGGTTGCGCTCATCCTGCTGAGCCTGACGGCTGCCTGTGCCGGAAGCTTGCCCCGCATCACCAGCGACATGCTGAGAGTCGGCATCGACACGCTGGAGCATCGCAACGGTTCGATTGCCATGGACCTGGCCATGCGCAACCTCAACGAACGGTCGCTGCGTTACGAAGCGCTGGCCCTGGAGCTGAGCCTGGACGGAGAGAAGCTCATCAGCACACGGCAGCAACAACCCTTTACCCTGCCGACCCGATCGCGTGAACTGGTACCTATCGAAAGCCGGGCAGAAGCTGCCGGGCTGGAACGCCTGGAGGCCCTCGGTGCCGGCGAGCACCCGTCCATGCGGTGGACGATGCGACTGACACTGATCGACGCTCACGGGCGTGAACGTCCGGTCGACTACGACGGCTGGTTGCATGTTGTGCCCGGCCAGGCCAATCGCTTCCGCTGAGTTCACACCATCATGACCACGAACCCTCGTTTCGTCATCCTGTCCTGGCACTCGATCCGGGTACTCGAAAACCGCTACGCCGACAACGACCTGATCGCCTTCGGCGAGGATCTGGTCACGCTGGATGCATTGGGCTGGACTGTGCTGCCATTGAGCGATGCGCTGGCCGGCCTGGCGGTGGGAAACCTTCCGGACAAGGTCGCGGTACTGACCGCCGATGACGGCTCGATCATGGATTTCGAGCCCTTCGATCATCCCACCTGCGGCCTGCAGAAAAGCCTGGGCCAGCGCCTGCACGAGTTCCGCGAGACACTGCCCGCGGACAGTCGGCATCGCCCGCACGTCAGCGCCTTCGCCATTGCCTCCCCGGAGGCGCGCGTCGAGCTCGACCGAACCGACTACATGAGCCTGAACGTGTGGCGCGACGATTGGTGGGCCAAGGCCAATGCCACCGGCCTGATCAGCATCGAAAGCCACAGCTGGGACCATAACCACGGATCGCTCGAACGCACCGTACAACGCGACAACCGGCGCGGCGACTTCCGCTTCATCGAGACCGAGGCCGAATGCCGCGCCGAAGTCGATCAGGCCAGCGATTACATCGAACGAAAGGCCGGCCGCCGACCACAGTTCTTTGCCTATCCCTACGGCCAGGCCAGCGACTACATCCGCCAGGAGTACCTGCCGCGGCGCGGTCCGGCCCTGGGGCTGAAGGCCGCCCTGGCCTGCGATCCCGAACCGGTCACGGCGCAAAGCGACCCCTGGCACCTGCCCCGCTACATGTTTGCCCGCGATTGGAAGGAGCCCGGCGACCTGGCCAGGCTGCTGGCCGACGCGCAAGCACAAGGTTGACCGCGATCAAACAGGCCGCATGGTTGACAGTGGATCATCCCGCGGTCAGATTGAGACACGATTCAATTGTTTTCGCGACGTGGGAGTGACAATGAACCAGCAGGAAAAACAGGACAAGCAGGAAGTCTTCGAAGTCTATACGCGCCGCAAGGTCAAGGCCGCCAATGTCTGGCTCCACGGCATGGGTGTCAATGCCGAAGACCTCAACCCCATCCTGGTCAACCTGCGCCAGTCACGCGAGATCGGCCTGCACTACATCGCCCCCAACGCCCCGCTTCGGCGCATCACGGTCAACGAAGGCATGCCGACGCGAGCATGGTTCGACGTCCGTGGCGAGCCCGGCGAGGCGCCGCTGGACCGGGAGGGCATGGACGAAAGCACACGATCGGTGCACGACCTGCTTGATCGTGTCCGTGAGCAGGGGCGCGACCCACGCCATATCATCCTGGCGGGATTTTCGCAGGGTGCGACACTGGCCCTGCACGCCGGTCTGCGCTACCCGCACACCCTGGCCGGCATCGTCGTCATGTCGGGGGAACTGCTGTTCGCCGACAGCCTCATGGAGGAAGCCGAGGCCGCCAGTCGCGACACGCCGATTCTCATGCTGCATGGTGTAAATGATCGCGTGGTGCCGATCAACGATGCGCGCGCCAGCCGCGATGCCCTGCAGGCCGATGGCTACTCGGTCGAATGGGACGAGTACCCCATCGAGCACACCGTCTCCCCCGAAGAGGTCGAACGCGTCGACGACTGGATCCATCAACGGCTCATCACCCAGCTAGCCAGCTAGCCAGCTAGCCGGAAAATACTACCAATCCATTTCCCGGCTGGGCATCAACCATGAGTCGTCGGGCACGTGCCCGGCATCGATGGCCTGTTTGTAACCGTCGGAAAAGAGGTCGAGCACATCGGACAGCGCCTCTTCCACGCTGCCGTAGCGCTGGGTCTCGCTCATCGAAGGGCCGCTCGCACCCGGCGGCTGCAGGTAATGACTCTGCGCCACCTCGTACCATTCCTCATCCAGGCTACCGAAGATCCTCACACGGACCATCTCCGACAAGCCGTCCAGTTCGAAACAGTACTCTCCGACGAATCGACGCGGGTTGGCCACGCCGGGGCGACGAAACAACTGCCTCGGCACTGCCTGTAGCTGTTCGCTCATATGCCGATCTCCTCAGGATTTCACACGGCGCACGGGCAGTTTCTCAGTGAGAAAAACCCTCGAGTTGCGCCAGATCAACTTAACCTTTACCGTGATTGTTCAGAATCATGTACCCAGTTTACATGGTC
>SKZJ01000330.1 GCA_007127425.1 Wenzhouxiangella sp. | reverse complement strand
TCGACCGCCACTTCGGCGATGATGGCCTCGACCAGCACCTGCGCGCGCCTGACATCGAGCTGGTTGACGACCGACTGGATGGAGCGGTACACCGACGGCGGCGCGGTGATTACCAGCGCATTGGTTTCCTCGTGGGCCTGGATGCGGGCACGCTGGCCGTCCTCCTGGTCCAGGTCGAGAATCCCCTCGAGCACCGGCACCAGGGCATTGGCCGTGGCGTAGCGCAGGTAGATCACCTGCGTACTGCCTTCCTGCTCGAGCGGCGTATCGAGATGGCTGATCAAGGTGCGCAGCCGCAGCCGCCGACTGGGATCCCCGGTCAGGATCACCGTGTTGGTGCGCTGGTCGGCCACGGCAGCATCGCCACCCGCGGCATCGGGGTAGATGCGACTGACCAGGCGAACGACCTCGTCGGCATCGGCATGACCGAGCGCAATGACCTCCAGGTCGTGATCGGTGGCCGCATCGAGGCGACGCACGATGTTCTCCACGCGGCGGATATTGGCCGAGCGGTCGCTGACAATCAGGGCATTCGAGGGTTCGTGGTAGGCCATGTAGGCCGACTGCGGCAACAGCTGGCGCAGCAATTGCGAGACTTCCGAGGCGCGCACGTGCTCGAGCTGGATGATACGGGTCACCGGATCGTCGCCGCCGACACGCATGTCGTCGACCGGCACACGCCCATCCTGCCGGGCGTTGACATCGGGGATGACGCGTACGGTGTGCTCGTCGGTCACGGCGGTGTAGCCATGGACGCGCAGAATGGACTGGAACACATCCCAGACCTCGTCGGGCGACAAGGTCTGGTTGGAGATCACGGTGACCCGGCCGGACACCTGCGGATCGACGATGATGTTCTTGCCGGTCATGTCCGCCACGGCCGTGATCAGGGCACGAATATCGGCATCCTTGAAGTTGAGCATGTGCTCGTCGTCGGCCATGACCGGGGCGACGCATGCTGCCAGCAAGGCGGCAAGAACCAGGCGTTGAATCTTGATCACTCCAGTCTCCCGAGTATGGCTTCCAGGTCCGGGCGCAAGGTCATCTCGCGACCCTGGCGATTGACGGTAATGGCGACTTCCCCGCGGCGCATCACATCGGCGAACAGGGCTTGAACGTCGTCCTCCGACTCCAGCGGCTGTCCGTTGACGGCCGTGACGACGTCGTTGACCTGCAAACCCAGTTCTGAAAACAGGCGAGCGTCACGACCGGGACGAACGCGGAACCCGCCGCCGGAGACCGGCAGGACCGAAATGGCTCCGGCCAGTTCCTGCAGGTTGCCGCCGCCAAGCGAAGGGGTCTGCGCCACCGAGGCAACACTACCGGGAATTGATGCCGCCGAGTCCATGCCCCGAATCCCAGCCAGTTGCACGGGTTCGGCGTCGGGCGAGCGCCGGCCGGCCGATCCGGCCGAGGCAAGGACGGCTTCAGTTTCCATCTCCAGCGCTTCGGTCTGTCCATCGTGCTGGAGCAGCACTCGACGCGCCTCGATCATTTCAACCTGTGCGCCCCCGGGCAGCTCATCTCCAACCCTGTAGACACGGTCCTCGCCGTCGGTATCGGCAATGATCGCGTAACCACCCTCACCCGCCGCTACCACGCCCTTGAGCTTGAGCGACAGACGAGTGGCCGGGGCCTGTTGCAGCATGGCCGGGCGCGCCGTATCCAGCGAACTGCCGAACAACTCCCAGCGGAACTCACCGTTGGCGGCACCTTGCGGTGCGGCGCGCGGCACCGGCGGCATGGGTGCCGGGTCCACTCGCGGGCCGTCAACGACCAGCCATGCCAGCCGTACCAGCGACCAGGCAATCAGGAGCGCCAGCAAGGCGGCGGCGATCAGCGCCAGACGGCCCGACCAGAGGGAAGAAAACTGCATGGGCTGAAGAGCGATCAATTCCCTGTATCAATTGTCGGCAGAGTAGCATATCTCACCGCCACGGCAGCCAGCCAGCCGGTCACCTTCGACCCTGCTGACCGCCACTGCGTCTACGGCCGTGACCACCGCCACGTCGCCCGCCGCCAGGCCGGCCCGAGTTCTCTTTCTTTCGGGGCGGCTTCGGGCGCTCCAGTTCGGGCAGGTCGTCCGGATCGTGCTGTTCGACCGACAAAGACATCTCGATGTATTCCTCGATCTCGGGCAGGTGAAAGGCGAAATCCTCGCAGGCGAAACTGATTGCATCGCCAGTCGCACCCAGGCGGGCGGTACGCCCGATGCGGTGAACGTAGTCGGCGGCATCCTGCGGCAGATCGTAGTTGATGACATGACTGACATCGGGAATGTGCAGCCCTCGAGCCGCCACATCCGTAGCCACCAGCACGTCGATCTCGCCGTCATGGAAACGCTTGAGCAGGCTCTGACGCTTCTTCTGCGGCACGCTGCCGGCCAGCATGGCGGCATCGATCCCGTTGGCCTTGAGCGTGCGCGCAACCCGGTCGGTATTGTGCCGCGTATTGACGAATACCATTACGTGGCCGTCCGGCATTCCGCGCAAGAGCTTGACCAGCAGCGGCAGCTTCTCGCGGTTGGCCGGGTAGTAGACGACCTGGGTGACCCGATCGCTGGTGACCTGCTCTTCCTCGAAGCGAATGGTCTCGGCATCGTTCATATGCTCGTAAGCCAGTTCCGTGACCTTGAGCGGAAAAGTGGCCGAAAACATCAGGGTCTGTCGCTTGTCCACCGGCGGCATGTGCCGGAACAGGTACCGGATGTCCTTGATGAAGCCCAGGTCGAACATGCGATCGGCCTCATCGAGCACCGCCACTTCGATGTGCTGGAGGTTGTAGACGCGCTGCTTGAAGTAATCGATCAGTCGACCGGGCGTCCCGATGAGAATATCCACCCCCTCGGCGATCTGTTCGCGCTGACGCGCGTAGTCGACCCCGCCATAGGTCAGCACAGTACGCAAACCCGTGTGCTTGCCGAGCAACTCGGCATCACGATGGATCTGGATGGCCAGTTCACGTGTCGGCGCGATGATGATGGATCGCGGGTTCGG
>SKZJ01000300.1 GCA_007127425.1 Wenzhouxiangella sp. | reverse complement strand
TTGTCCATCACCGATTCGCTGCGATCGAAAAGTTTCCCGAGGGCCTTGCGTTCGGAGGCGTCCTTCGCCGGATTGGCGGGGCGGTGGGTCCAGGCGACCGAGTAGAGGATCTCCTCCCGGTGATCGTAGAGGCAGCCCTCGTCGAAGATCGCGAGCGAATACAGGGGTAGGTCCAGGTCGGCGCGGGCGCTATCCGGAAGGATTTCCAGGGTGCGGACAAGATCGTACGAGAACATGCCGGCGAGGCCGCCGCAGCAGGGCGGGGCGTTCGCGATCCGGGGGCCGCGATGGCGGTCGAGCCAGGCGCGAATCACCTCGACGGGGGAACCCGGAAGGGACTCGACGGCGAGGTTGAGCAGGGCGCAGGCGAGGTAGTCCAGCGGCTCCTGTCTGAGCCGACTGGTCGAGCGGTTCAGGCGCTCAAGCACGGGTGCGAAGATTTCCTCGGGACGTTCGCGAAAGCTCAGCAACAGGTCGTCACCGATAAGCAGGGCGATCTGCCCCAGCCCCGGGAGGCGTTCCTCGCTCTCCAGTTGCAGCATCTGCAGGATGATCAGCGCCTGCTCGTCGAGCGTGTTGACCTTGGTCTGGCGGTCGATGTTGACCAGGTCGGCCAGCACCATGGGGTGCAGGTCGAACAGTTCGCCGAGGGCACGGACGCGCTCGTCGTCGGCGAACCCGGCCACGTCCACCCAGATGCGGCCTCCCCGGAGTCGCGCCTGGGCAATCGCATCGGTATCCGGGTCGTCGAGGTACTCCACGCCCTGATCATCGATACGCCACAGGCGCACCCGTGTGGCGGCAGCATCGGGTGCGATGAACAAGGTGCCGGGCGGGGCGCCGGGCTTGCGCTGGCTGGCCCGCTCCGGTTGCCCGAAGAGGTGATGTACGGGGGTTTCCACGACGCTGCGCACGAAGCGTCTCGCGGTTTCCTGGATCTGATGCAGATGTTCACCGACCGACACGATACTTCTCCGATTGTCCTGGCCGGAACCAACATACTGCAGTCCGACGATGGATCAAAGCCGGATTCGCCGGGGCACTGGATGTGGTGGGCGGTTATCATCTGCAGGAGATGAACTCATGCTGCCACTTTTCATGAACCGGGAAATCGTACTGGTCGCTGCCATGGCTCGCGGCAACGCCATCGGGAAGGGCGGCGTCATGCCCTGGCACCTGCCCGCCGACCTGAAGCATTTCAAGGCGGTCACGCTGGGCCATCCGGTGGTGATGGGGCGGCGTACCTTCGAGTCCATCGGACGGGCGTTGCCGGGACGCCGCAATATCGTCATCAGTCGCCACCGGCCGAACCTGCCCGAGGGCGTGGTGCTGGCCGGCGGCCTGGACGAGGCACTGTCGGCCTGCGAGGAGCATGAGCGGCTCATGATCATCGGCGGCGGCGAGATCTACACGCGGGCGCTGGATGTAGCCACGCACATGGAATTGACCTTCATCGATACGGAAGTCGAGGCCGACACCTTTTTTCCGGCCTGGTTGCCGAGTCTGTGGCAACTCGAGTCCATGGAAGTTCGAGCTGCCGATGACGCCAACCCCTTCCAACTCAGTTTTTGCACGTTTCGGCGCGGTGGGCAATGATTCAGCACTGGCCCGCCAAGCGACGTGTCACTGTTGTCGGGGCAGTATGGAATCTTGTACTTGGGATCGGCAAGATCGTTGCCGGTCTTGTCGGCCAATCGCAGGCGCTGGTGGTCGATGGCGTGCATTCGTTTTCCGACCTGGTCGGCGATGCCGTGGTGCTGGGCGCGGCACGCTGGGGCTCGCTGGAAGCTGATCACAACCACCAGTACGGCCATGCGCGCATCGAGACCATGGCTTCGGCGCTGGTGGGTTTCCTCCTTCTGGGGGTGGCTGCCGGATTCCTGTTCGATGCGATCGGGCGCCTGCTCGATCCGGATCGTCTGCAGCAGCCGGGTTGGCTGGCGCTGGGGGCCGCGGTGGCTTCGGTGGTGATCAAGGAAATGTTGTACCACTACACCCGGCGGGTCGCACGCAGCACCGACTCGAAATTGATCGAGGCCAATGCCTGGCACCATCGCTCTGATGCCTTTTCCTCGGTGGTCGTCATCGTGGGCGTAACAGGCGTCATCGTGGGCGTGGTCTGGCTGGATTCGATGGCTGCGATTGTGGTGGCGGCGATGGTCGGCTGGATGGGCTGGAAGTTCGTTGCTTCCGCCGTGGTCGAACTGGTCGATACAGCGATCCCGGAGCGCGAACGCCGCGAGCTTGAACGCATCATCATGTCAGTCGATGGTGTGCGTGATTTTCGCAACCTGCGCACCCGGCGCATGGGGGGTGGTGTGGTGATGGATGTCACCGTCGTGCTCGACCCGCAGTTGCCACTGTTCGAAGCCGACGCGATTGCTGCACGGGTGCGGCGTGGACTGCTCGACCAGTCGACCGCGGTGACCGACGTCGTCGTCGGTATTGCCGTGAAGTCAGGAAGTGGGCAGGGTGCATGAAACGACAGATCTTCATCGGCGACGTGCAGGGGTATTGCGAACCGCTTGAGCGTCTGCTCGACAAGTTGCACTTCGATCCGGCCGCCGACCGGTTGCGCATGGCCGGCGACCTGGTCAACCGGGGCGGCCAGTCACTGGAGACGCTGCGCCTGGTTCGCTCCCTCGGGAAGTCTGCCATGAGCGTGCTGGGCAACCACGATCTTCACCTGCTCGCCTATGCCTCCGGTGTGCGCAAGGGCAAGGGCGACAACGCCGAGTTCGAGGCGATCCTGGATGCCGGCGACGGCACCGATTTGCTGGACTGGCTGCGTGCCCAGCCGATGATGTGGAAGAGCGACAAGCGGCGGCTGGCGCTGGTGCACGCTGGCCTCGACCCGCGCTGGGGCCCGGAGGCGGCACGTGCCCGCGCCCGGGAACTGGAGCAGGCGCTGGCAACCGAGCCCGACGAGTTCTTCTCCCACATGTACGGCAACCGCCCGCGGCGCTGGCGACCCAACCAGCCGCACTACAAGCGACTGCG
>SKZJ01000101.1 GCA_007127425.1 Wenzhouxiangella sp. | reverse complement strand
TTATTCAAGACAATAAATCTCCCTGACCAGCCAATGCTATTTTCTGGATTCCGGGCCTGTATAAACAAACGGATTTGTGTTGATCTAAAACAATCGTAAAATAACATGAACAAGGTAATCTTTATTGGAGCTTTAATCATAGCTAACTTTTTAATGACCACAGCGTTTGCTTACTCTAACAGTAATGATCCTGTGCTAATTAAGATAAACGAAAGAGAGGTAACCGTTTCGGAATTTGAATACGTTTACACAAAAAACAATCTCAATCCTCAGGTGATGGATCCCAAGTCTATGGAGGAGTATCTTGAATTGTTTGTGAACTTTAACCTCAAAGTATATGAAGCCATTGAGCTGGGGCTGGACACCCAACCTTCTTTTATGGATGAGCTTGCAGGTTATCGTGAACAACTCGCAAGACCCTATCTTACCGATCAGGATGTAACACAACAACTGCTGGACGAAGCCTTTGAAAGAATGCAATATGATGTTAGAGCCTCTCATATACTTATTTCCCTGGATGAGCATGCATCTTCAGAAGATACGCTTGCCGCATGGAATAAGGCCAAAGAGTTGAGAAATCGAGTTTTGCAGGGAGAGGATTTTGCAGAGTTGGCCGTTGAATATTCAGATGATTCATCAGCTGAAGGGATGCCGGCTACCGCCAACCGTCCTGCCATGAGAGGAAATAAGGGCGACCTGGGTTATTTTAGTGTGTTGGATATGGTATATCCTTTCGAAACAGCCACCTATAACCTGGATATTGGTGAAGTTTCTATGCCAGTTAGAACTCGTTATGGTTATCACCTGATTAAACTGACCGATAGGTTACCTGCTATGGGTAATGCTCGTGTAGCACATATCATGGTTAACATTCCCCAGGATGCATCTGATGAAGAGAAACAGCAGGCCCGGGAAAAGATCAACGAGATTGCAGAAAGAGTTGAACAGGGTGAAAGTTTTGATGAACTTGCAAAAAGGTTTTCAGATGATAACGCATCCGGACAAAGAGGCGGAGAACTGCCCCCTTTTACCTCAAACAGGATGGTTCCTGAGTTTATTGAAGCAATTCATAACCTGTCTAAAGAAGATGTTTCCCAACCGGTAAAGAGTCAGTATGGTTGGCATTTGATAAAATTATTTGAGAAGGAAATGCCGGAACGGGAAGAGGCAGTGGCAGATCTTCAAAACCGAATATCGCGTGATTCAAGAGCGCAGTTAAGCCAGAAAGTGGTGATCGAAAGGATAAAAGAAGAGAATAATTTTATAGAGCACCCTGAAAATCTTGATGTATTTTTCGATAATGTGGATAACACCATTTTTGAAGGAAACTGGGAGCCTTCTGTAGTTGAAGGGAACCAGGAAGTGCTTTTCACCATTGCTGACAAAACTTTTACACAACAGGATTTTGCGGCTTACCTGGATAAATCGCAAACCATGCGCACTCCCGAAGCTATCACAAACTATGTAAAAACAATGTACCACAGTTTTAGGGATAATGCTTTGATAGAACATGAGAAAAAACGCCTGCCGGAAAAATATTCCGAGTTCAGGCAAATTATGAGAGAATACCATGATGGAATTCTCCTTTTCGAATTAACCGATCAGAAAGTTTGGAGCAGGGCTATGCAGGATAGCACTGGGCTTAAAGAATTTTTTGAAAGCAATATCGAAGATTACATGTGGGGTGACAGGTTTGATGCAGCAATCTATACTTTTGACTCGCAAAGGGATGCAAGATCCGGTAGGAGAGACATCAGGAGAGCTGAAAGGAGAGGTACACCCCATGAGGAGTTGATGAGCAATTTTAACCAGGACTCCCAATTGGAGGTTTCTGCAGAGAAAGGGGTATTTGAAGTTGATCAGAAACCTGTTTTGCAAAAAATATCCAAAGAGGATGGGATAACATCCATTATCGAACACGACAACAATTTTGTGGTTATTTATGTCAATGAGTTTCTGCCTGCCAGCCCGAAAAAACTTAACCAAATACGGGGGTTGGTAATTGCAGATTATCAGAATTACCTTGAGGAGAAATGGGTTGAGGAACTGAGAGAGAAGTATGAATTCTACGTAAATAAACAAGCTCTCGAAAAATTGAAAAAATAATTGTTTTGTTGTCGGTAAGGCGGTAAGTGTCTTGTATATTGAACCTCCCGAACTCCCTTCAGCAAATTAACAGTTACTTAAGTATTATGTACAGGTTTTTTTTAGCAGGAATTATTTTCCTATTTGGTTTTTATGCATGTAACCTTTTTGACGGGAGCAAGTCCGATCCCAGGGTGGCCAGGGTGAATAACGAGTATCTTTATGCATCCGATCTTGAGGGAATTATAAAACCAGGAACTTCACCTTCTGATAGTGCACTAATAGCAGAAAGGCATATTGATAATTGGGTTAGACAACAGGTTTTTTTACAAGAAGCCAAGGCTTCCCTGTCTGATGAACAAATGGATTTTCAAAGAAAAATCAAAGATTACAAAAATTCTTTGATCATTTTTACCCACGAAAGTCAGCTTATCAAGCAACAACTTGACACCGTAATCTCAGATGACTTACTTCTGGACTATTATGAGAAACATAAGGAGGAATTTACGCTCAGGGATAATATCGTTAAAGTGAACTTTATGAAGCTGCCCCTTGATGCCCCTGAGATGGGCCTTGTACGAAGACTGATCCGATCGGATGATCCAGAGGATATTGAGCGGCTTGAAGAACATGCAGTAAATCATGCAGCAAGCTATTTCCTTGATCAGGATGCCTGGTTTATTTTTACTGATATATTAAGAGATATTCCAATAAATCCATCAAACCACGAGGCCTACCTGAGAAATAATACCTTTGTTGAACGCAATGACCAGTACTATCGGTACTTTATGTATATCCACGATTACAGGCTGGAAGGTAGTACATCACCTTTGGCTTTTCAGGCAGATAATATTGAGTCAATTCTTTTAAATCAACGCAAACAAGAACTCATTAATCAGTTCAGAAAAGATTTTTT
>SKZJ01000010.1 GCA_007127425.1 Wenzhouxiangella sp. | reverse complement strand
TGCTCGCGCTGATTCTGGGGCACATCGCCGTTCAGGGCCGACGCGGCGAAACCGCGCGCGTTCAACCGGCTGGCCAGCTCCTCGGTCGCCACGCGGGTGCGGGCAAAGACCAGCATGGCGTCGAAGGGCTCGACTTCCAGGATGCGGGTCAGCGCATCGAGTTTGTGCATGCCGCTGACCATCCAGTAGCGCTGGTGAATGCTGGCCGCGGTGGTCGTCTTCGAGCGGATCGTCACCTCTTCCGGCGACTTCAGGTATTTCTGGGCAATGCGCCGGATCTGGCTGGGCATGGTCGCTGAAAACAAGGCGATCTGGGCCTGGTCGGGCATCAGTTCCAGTACCCGCTCGACATCGTCGATAAAACCCATACGCAGCATCTCGTCGGCCTCGTCGAGCACCAGCGTGGACAGGTTGTCGAGGTTGAGCGTGCCCTTGTTCAGGTGATCGATCACCCGCCCCGGCGTGCCCACCACGACATCCGCGCCTCGACGCAGCCCGGCCAGTTGCGGACCGTAGGCCTGACCGCCGTAGATCGGCAGCACATGAAAGCCCGGCTGATGGGTTGCATAGCGATGAAACGCCTCGGCCACCTGAATGGCCAGCTCCCGGGTCGGCGCCAGCACCAGCGCCGCCGGCTTCGGAGCAGCCGGATCGAGGCGGGCCAGCACCGGCAGGGCAAATGCCGCGGTCTTGCCCGTCCCCGTCTGCGCCTGCCCGACCAGGTCGCGCCCGGACAATAGGGCCGGAATGGTCTGCGACTGAATGGGCGACGGCGCCTCGTAACCCAGTTCTCTCAGGGTCTTCAGCAAATGCTCGGGCAGCCCAAGGTCGGCAAAACCGGGCTCGGGGGTGGTGGACGAATCATGGTCGGTCATGGGGAAAAGCGCCTGAAAAAGGGTTGGGCCGATCCGAATCTCGCACAACATTTTGATGTCGGCCGGCCAGGGTTTGAGAGCTTATCGCAAAGCAGCTCAAGATCAAGGGTTTCTCTTGGGAGCCTCTGAATAACTCTGCACGGAGCGCGTTTCGTCGGAGCCGGACCGGAGTCTCGCGCAAAGACCCGTCGCGCCCGCGCAGAGTTATTCAGAGGCTCCCTAGCCTATGACACCCACCATTCCGAAAATGTCCGAAGCCGAACCGGAACTGGGACTGTCATCACTCGGAAGTTCGTGCCAATCCCCGGGCCCGGTTCTGGTCACCATTCAGAAGCCGGCTGAAAATTCCTCTGGATAATGCGTGTCGGGATACCTGTTTTTGCACAAATTCTTTGAAGTCGGTGGCAGAGTCGGCCAATCAGTTTCGTTGGGTGGGATGGAAGATCAACCATCCACTCCAACAAGACTTGAGGAGAGTAATGAAAGTTTACCTACGTTCCATCACTTTCGCTGGCACCCTCGCAGGTGCACTGTTGACCGCAGGCCCGGTATCAGCCGGCGACGAACCCGGCCTGTGTTGCCTCGATCCCATCCCCGGCGCCGAGCGCAGCGCATCTGCGCCATCCGCCGCGCGCAGTTCTCATGACTCGGTGGTACTTACCTTCGAAGGGCTGGAGAGCACGGAACCGGTCGAAGATTATTACAACGGCGGAACCGGCGGTGACGGCAGCGGCCCTGGACCGGACCTTGGCATCACCTTTTCTCCCAACGGCCTGGCGCTCATTTCCCAGGAGGCCGGCGGCACCGGCGACTTTGCCAACAACCCGGCCGGCGACGCCATTCTCTTCTTCCTGACCGGCACCGAAACGGTCATGAACGTGCCGGACGGCTTCGAAACCGGCTTTTCCTTCTACTATTCCGCCGCCAACGAAGGCGGGTTCATCCGCGTCTACGATGAATTGGGGGGCCAGGGCAACCTGCTCGCCGAACTTGATCTGCCGGTAACGCCGCCAACCGAGGATACGCCATATACCTGGGACAACTGGGTGGATGTCGGCGTCACATTCGACGGCGTGGCCCGTTCCGTGGACTTCGGCGGCACAGCCGACCAGATCGGCTTTGACAATGTCACTCTGGGCAGTGAGCAAGCCGGTGGCGGCGATCCGGGGACTGGCGCGCCACCCCCGGCGCAACCCGTCCCGGTCGGTGGCGGTTTCTGGATCCTGCTGATGTCGCTCCTGGTGCTGGTCGCCGCGCCAGTAGTCCTGCGCAGATAATCATTCGCTACCGACGATCGCGGCGACCCACCGGGTCGCCGCTGTTTAGCCCCGAACCCCATCCCACGGCAGCAGCAGGCACGGCTCCGGAGCGCTTCCCGAATAGCGAATGTCGGGCAGGATTGACAGACGCTCACCCAATGCCTCCAGGTCATCACGGTCATCGGGTACCCCGCGCGACGTGCTGCCATCAGGCCGCACCGTCGCCAGGGTCGAGAACGGGAACAGACGACGTCCGCGCGTATACGCAATCAGGGTCCGATCATCGGCGATAGCGAAATGCGATAACTGGATGCTTGCGCGCCCGAGCAAGCGAAACAGAGCGCCAAGCGCCCCGGAAGTGGGCCGCCCGGAAAGCCCCTCGACGTCGTCATAGAGCACACGGTCCGGGAGCCTGACGAGGCGATAATTCACTGTGCGCTCGTAGCGCACCAGAACACTTGGACTGGCGTCGGTATCCTCGTACTCGTAGTAAGTGGGACCGTCATCCGGCCAGCGCACCGCCACCGCCAGGACCTGCTCGATCTCGCCTGCCGCCGACCCACCTTCGATCAGCCGCGCCTGCCGGTAGTCCACGGTAAACACCTGGCCCACCTCTAGCGCCCGCTGAAATCCGACCGGCATTTGCCCCGGCTCGATGCCGGCCACGGAAACCACCGAATCGAAAAAGTCCTGCGGTGCAATCTCGAATGGCAGGCCTTCGGGATCCCGCGCGTGAAACGCGGCGGCCAGGCCCAGCAGAACATCAGCGACGAACCGCCCCTGGTTGGTGGTGGCGGTGATCTCGTAGCCGTCAATCGACGCGATCACTTTTTGTAGTTCGTCGGCCTCGACCTGGCGATTCTCGCAATCCTG
>SKZJ01000032.1 GCA_007127425.1 Wenzhouxiangella sp. | reverse complement strand
TGGTGCGCGCCCAGTCCGAGGCCGGCTACGACCTGCTCAAACTGCATCCCGGCTTGTGGCCCGAAGCCTTCCATGCCATTGCCGAGACGGCAGACAAGCTGGGGATCGATTACTCGGGCCATATCTCGGTGGCCGTCGGGCTGGACCGCGTGCTGGACTCGAAACAGGGCTCGATCGACCACCTCGACGGCTACGGCCAGAAGCTGGTCCCCGAGGATCATGAGCTGTATGGCACCGACCCGGGTCTGTTCGCCGTCAACCTGATCGACGGCATGGACGAGTCGCTGATTCCCGAACTGGCCCGGCGCACTGCCGAGGCCGGCATCGCCAATGTGCCCACACAAAGCCTGATCGAGAATTGGGCCACCGGCGATATCGATGAGTTGATGAACCGTGATGCCATGCGCTGGATTCCGGGCGCAACCGCCGAGCAGTGGCGCGAGCGCGCCGAGCAGATTCGCCGGCAGTATCCCGACGACGCCGGCGAGCGTTTCGTCGACATCCGACGCCAGTTGATCCGGGCCCTCCACGAGGCCGGCGCGCCCATCCTGCTCGGTGCCGATGCCCCTCAGATCCTGCAAGTTCCCGGCGACGCCATTCATCACGAACTCGAGATCTACGTCGAGTCGGGATTGACCCCGGCCGAGGCGCTGGCCACCGGCACGGTCAATATCGCCCGCTATCTCGAGCAGCCCAACCACGGCTGCCTCGAGCCGGGCTGCGTGGCCGACCTGGTGCTGCTTGAATCCAGCCCACTAGAGGATATTCGTAACACCCGCAGCATCCAGGGCGTGATGCGCGCTGGGGAGTGGTTCGACCGCGAGCTGCTGGATCAGGCACTGGAAAACATCGCCGAGCGGGCCCGCCAGACGGATTGACGGTTGCTGCCTGGCTGATCGGTTGTCCGTCGCGGATGGAACCGCGACCTGCGCGGGCTACGTCTCCGGCAAATGGCTTTTCTCCTGGTGCGCTTCGTACTATTCTTCGTGGGCTTCGGGTCAATGCGTTCTGACGAAATGATGGCTGAAACAAATCATGACCGATCCACTACCTGATATTCCGCTCAAGCCACTGAGCTACGTAGACCGCCTGGAAAAGCGGTCCATTGAATCGATCGAGCGGGTCGTGATGCATGCCACCGAGCTGCCGGACCTGGCGATGGCCAGGGAGTTCGGCGAGGAGATCCATCACGTCGAGTCACAGACCGGTAACAGCGGACATTTCTACATTGACCGCGACGGGACGATCGAACAGTGGGTACCGCTCGACCGGGTGGCTCATCATGTTCGCGACCACAATGCCGATTCCATCGGCATTGAACTGGTGCACCGCGGGCGCTGGCCGGACTGGTTCGACAGCCGTCACCAGGATTGGTCCGACCCTTACCCCGAGGTACAGATCGAGGCGCTGGTCAAGCTGTTGCAGACACTTGAGCAGGAACTGCCGGGCCTTGCGCAGATTGCCGGCCACGACGAACTCGATACCGCCATGATCCCGGCCAGCGACGACCCGGCCATTATGATCCACCGCAAACTCGACCCCGGCCCGACCTTTCCCTGGCCGCACGTATTGCAGGCAGTCTCACTGGAGAGTCGAGCATCCAACGCTGTGGCCAGAAAAAATTGAACCACAGAGCCCACAGCTCTGTGATCTCTGTGGTTTAAATCTCTTGCCCCCCAATCACTTAGAAACAAGAGCGGCGGTGACGATCTCTTCGACGTCGGGCGACAGGCCCGGCTTTTCGGCCAGCTTCTGCAGTTCGGCTTTCATCATGCCGCCACGCTCGTCGCCATAGGCGTGCCAGCGGTTGAAGGCGCTCACCAGGCGGGCGGCCACCTGCGGGTTGAGCTCATCGAGTTCGTTGAGGGCCTCGCCCACCAGCCGGTAGCCGGCGCCGTCGGCACGGTGGAAGGCCACCGGGTTGTTCATGGCAAACATGCCGATGACCGCACGCACCTTGTTCGGGTTGGTCATGCGGAAGGCCGGATGCTTCTTGAGTTCGGCGATGGTTTCGACCGCGTTGCCATCCGGTCTCATGGCCTGCACCGAGAACCACTTGTCCATGACCAGCGCGTCGTCGCGGTAGCGACGCTCAAAGGCTGCCAGGGCATCTTTGGCGGCCTCGTGCCCGCCCATGACCAGCGCGCGCAAGGCTGACATGCGGTCAGTCATGTTGTCGGCCGAGTCGAACTGCTCGCGGGCGCGCGCCGCGCCGCTGTCGATCCCGGACAGGGCCAGCAGTTCCAGGCACTTGTTGCGCAGTGTGCGCCTGGCCGTCTCGGCACCATCACCGGACCATGGTCCGCTGGGTGCCAGGGCGTCGATACGCTCGACCATCTGTGACTCCAGGGCACGCGCCAGGCGGGCACGCAGCGACTCACGCGCCTGGTGGATGGCCTCGACATCGACCGGCTTGCGGTCCTGAGCCAGTTCGTTCTCCGTGGGCAGGGAAAGCAGTTCCGCCGCCAGCGCGGGATCGATGGTCTTATCTTCCAGTACCGCCGACCAGGCCTTTTCCAGCAACTCGACGTCGGCCGGAAGGTCGCCATGACTCAAGGCGCGATCGAGCAGGCGCTCGCTCAGACGCCGCATGGCCTGGTGGCGACTGACCGGGTCGGGATCGAAGCCGGCCAACCGGGCCAGTTCTTCCGAACTCCAGTCGAATACCAGCTTGACCGGCGCCGAGAAGTCCCGAAGCAGGGAGGGCACGGCATCGTCCGGCAGGTCGCGGAAACGGAACTCGGTCTGCGATTCATCGAGTACCAGCAGACGGGTTTCCGGCCCCGGTTCGGGCTCATCGGCCAGCGTGACCGGCAACGACTGGTTGCCGCGGTCGAGGAAACCGACCTTGACCGGAATCATCAATGGCCCGAGGTCGCGGTTGTCGGCATGATCGGGCAGTTGCTGAACCAGTGTCAGCACCGTTTCATCACCCTCGCGGCGAATGGCCGCGCGCAGTTCGGGCGTGCCGGTCTGGCGATACCAGCGCTCGAACTGATCGAGATCTCGGTCGTTGGCA
>SKZJ01000284.1 GCA_007127425.1 Wenzhouxiangella sp. | reverse complement strand
GCTCCCAGCAGGAAACCGAGCACCGGCATGCCCAGAGCACCGGCGGCAATGGTGATGACCTTGAAGGGGATGGGCGAAAAGCCGGCCAGGATCACGAACCAGACGCCGAAGCGCTCGAATGCGTTGACGGCAGCATCGTAGGCATCGACGTAGCCGGCGCGCTCGATCAGCGGCATCACCGCCTCGATCGCCAGCAGACCGATGAGGTAACCGATCATCCCGCCAAGCACCGAGCCTGCCGTGGTCAACAGTGCCAGTCGCCAGGCCGACGGTCGGTCGGACAGGACCATGGGCGCGAGCATGACGTCTGGCGGAACCGGGAAAATCGTGGCTTCGGTCACGCTGAGGGCAAAAAGATAGCGTCGCGCGTGTCGATGCCGCGACGCAACCAGGACCCGATCATACAGTCCACGGAACATCTCAAGGCCTCGGCGCGAACACTTATTCCAGACCCTCACGCAGGGGCACGAAACTGACTGCGCCGAGGTCCTCACGTTCGAACTGGTCACCGCGGCGGGTCACACGGATCAATTGCTGGTGCAGGCCGGCCTCTTCCGGCGCAACAAGCACGCCCCCGTCGGCGAGTTGATCGTAGAGCACATCGGGAATGCGTCCTCCGGCAGTCACCAGGATGGCATCGAACGGTGCCTGGCTCGGCCAACCCTTGTTGCCGTCGATATGCCGAGTGTAGATATTGTGCAGGCCGAGCCGGTGGAAGCGCTGGCGCGCACTGCGCTGCAATTCACCGATTCGCTCGGTGGTGAAAACCTTTTCGGCCAGTCGCGCCAGCACGGCAGCCTGATAGCCCGAGCCGGTCCCGATCTCCAGCACCTTGCCAAGCTGTCCTTCCCCCATTGCGGCAGCCGTCATCATGGCGACCACAAAAGGCTGCGAGATGGTCTGGCCACGACCAATTGGCAAGGCGGTATCTTCGTAGGCGCGCGAGGACAGGGCCTCATCGACGAACAGGTGACGCGGTGTCGCGCCCATGGCCTCGAGCACACGCTCGTCGCGAATACCCTTCTCACGCAGGCGTCGCACCAGTCGCTGGCGCGTACCCTCGGAAGTCATGCCGATGCCGCCTGCGCTGGCCATCATTGCTGCTGTCGGTAGCGTCCGGAATTGAGTTGGTCGATCCAGTGGCTGACCTGGTCGAGCGCCTGGTACCGGGTCAGGTCAACGTGGATGGGAGTAACCGAAACGTAGTTCTGGCGAACCGCGTGGAAATCGGTGCCCGGCCCGTTGTCCTGCTCGCCGCCGGGCGGCCCGATCCAGAAGAAGCTGCGCCCTCGGGGATCCTCGATGGGAATCACATCTTCGGATCGATGACGATGCCCCAGGCGAGTCGTCTCGAAACCACGAACCTCGCTCCAGGGTACATCGGGCACGTTGACATTGAGGATGGTGTCGGCCGGCAGGGGCTGGTCCTTGAGCTGGGCCATGAGCATGCAGGTCGCCTCGGCCGCCGTATCGTAGTGATGCGTCCCCCTCTCGGAGAAGGCCAGCGACACGGCCATCGCCGGCAGACCGAGAAAGCGGCCTTCCATGGCGGCCGCGACCGTGCCTGAATAGAGGACGTCGTCCCCCATGTTGGCGCCGGCGTTGATTCCGGAAACCACCATATCCGGCTCGTCGCCGAGCAGCCCGGTAATCGCGATGTGGACACAGTCAGTCGGCGTGCCGTAGACCATGAATGTGCGATCATCACGTTTGTGGACCCGAATGGGCTGATCCAGGGTCAGCGAGTTGCTGGCCCCGGAGCGATCCCGATCAGGGGCGACCACCGTCACCTTGTCGCTGTAATCGGCCAGGCGATCGGATAACAGCCGAATCCCGGGCGCGTACAGCCCATCGTCGTTGGCAATCAGAATATGCATGGTTGAACCGGACTGGGCAAAACGTAACTATAAATGAAGTGGACCACTCGATAGCACCGGAAGTCATGATGAAATGAAAGATTCAGACGACGATCTAGACCTGTTTCGCGAATCCATCGGTTCGGTGCGCCGCCTCAAAAGCGACCGGGTGCGCTCGCGTCCGCCCGCTCCGCGCGCCATACCGACCCAGCGGCAACGCGACGAAGGTCGGGTAATGGACGACCTGGCCAACGCCCCGATCGATTTCAGTACCGTCGAGACCGGCGAGGAAATCACCTACCTGCGCCCAGGCCTGCAAAAACGGGTACTCACCCGGCTGCGCCGAGGGCACTGGCGGGTGCAGGACCAAATCGACCTTCACGAAATGAACCTGGAAGTGGCCGGGCTATCGATTCGCTCGTTTCTCGAACACGCTTACCGCGAACGCATGTCCTGCGTCAAGATCATTCACGGCAAGGGGCTGCGCTCGGGACCGGCCGGGCCGCAAATCAAGCGGCTCACCGCTCGCTTGCTCAGTCGAAACGACCGCGTGGCCGCCTTTGCCTCGGCCCCACCCAACGATGGCGGGACCGGTGCGGTCTACGTCCTGCTGAGTGCGCGCCGATGACCGGTTTCGAGGAAGCCTTCGGCACCCTGCTCGTTTTTGCCGCCATCGCGCTCTACTGGGCCTCGGCAGTCAATGCCCGCGACCGGGCCCGCCTGCACGCCCGAGAATTCTGCCGTCGTCAGGACTGGCAACTGCTCGACCAGACCGTCACCCTGGCCGCGCTCTGGCCCGTGCGCTCCGAGCGCGGCATGTTGCAGTGGCAACGACGCTATCGCTTCGACTTCAGCCCCGACGGCGGTCAGCGCCGTGCCGGCGAACTGGTCCTGCAAGGCAAGAAGCTGGCTTCGATCTGGGGAGAGCGCGAGGACGGTGGCCGGCTGATCGAGTAGCTCGAGTGTTCCCTGCTACTTGACCACTTTCAGATTCGGCTTGCCCGGTCGCGGCTCTCCGCCATCGGGTGACTCCTCGTCCGATCCGTCCGGGTCCGAGTCATCGTCCGGGAACATCATGCCGCGACCGTTTTCCCGTGCGTAGATGGCCTCGATCGCGGTCACGGGCACACTGACGGCCTGCGACACCCCACCGAAACGGGCCACGAAGGTCACCAGTTCCGCATCCATCAGCAAGTCGCGCACCGCCGAGGGATTGACGTTGAGGATCACCCGACCGTCGTTGACGGCCGATTGCGGCACCTCGACGCCCGGGGCTTCCGCGTTGACCAGGAGATGCGGCGTGAGTCCGCTGTCGACGATCCACTCATGCAGGGCCCTGAGCAGGTATGGGCGACTGGAGAGCATGTCCTCACTCACCTTCGCGCAGAATCCGCTCGGCCTCGGTCAGGCTGCGCTTGAAGGAATCACGCGCAAACATTCTCTCCATGTAGCGGACAGCATTGGGTGCCTGCCTGGCGGTGAGATCGATACCGTAGGCCGGCAAGCGCCAGAGCAACGGCATCAGGGCACAGTCAGCCAGAGAAAGCTCGTCGCTGAGCAGGAACGGCTTGATGCCGAACAACTCGTCCGAGGAGATGATGCCGTCGTGCAACTGCTTTCGCGCCGCGGCAATCTTCTTTTCACCGCCGGACGTCTCGATGATCTTGGCCGCATCGATCCAGTCGCGGAACATGCGGTACATGGCAAGCCGGAGATAGGCGCGTGAGACCGGGTCGACCGGCATCAGCGGCGGGTGCGGATACCGTTCATCGAGATACTCGGTCACCACCCAGGTGCCGTAGAGCGTGAGATCCCGATCGACCAGCGTGGGCGTTTCACCGTAAGGGTTGAGCTCGGCCAGATCCGCGGTTGCGGCCCGGTCCTGCTCCACGTGGATGATTTCGACGTTGATCCCCTTTTCGGCCAGAACGAAGCGCACCCGATGGCAATCGATGCAGTTCTCCGAAGAATAAAGAGCCATCATGATAGACATACTCCGGCAGGGCGGCCATTGGCCGCCGGACTGACAGTCGTCGGAATCACTTGACGTCCTTCCAGTACTCCTGGTACAGCAGGTAGGCAAGGAACGTCAGCAATCCGAGGAACAACAGGACCCAGATCCCGAGACGCTCGCGTTTGAGCACAGCCGGCTCGGCCATGTACTCCATGAAGGTGGTCAGATCGAGCATGGCGCGATCGAAATCGCGCGGGGACATCCGCCCCTCTTCATCCAGCTCGAGGCTGACGACTCGTGTGCGGGTCTGACCCTCCTCATCGGTATAGGTTTCGGTGATCGGACGCTGAATGCCCTGAAGGTCCCACAGCACATGAGGCATGGCCGGATTCTCCAGCACGGTATTGTTCCAGCCGTCCTCGGTCAGGTAGTAACTGCGCAGGAAAGTGTATATCCAGTCGGTGCCGCGCGACCGGGCCGTCAGGGTGAGATCGGGCGGTGTGACGCCGAACCATGCTTCTGCATCAGCGGCATCCATGGCGGTCAGCATGTAATCGGCCGCCTCGCGGTCTCCCATGACCAGGAACTCCTCAACCTGCTCCTCGGTGAGGTCCAGGTCCTCGACAAGCCGCCGGTAACGCATGTACTGGGCTGAATGACAACCCATGCAGTAGTTGACGAACAACGTTGCACCGCGCTGCAGGGCAGCGCGGTCGTGAACGTTGGTGTCGGCATGATCGAGATCACCACCCTTGCCCGCGGCATGGACGGCGCCAGTCATGGCAATCAGCACGAGAACAATCAGAATGTGTCGATAACTCATTACTTGGTCACTCGCTCAGGTACGGGTTGGGTGCGCTCGAAGCTGGTCCAGAGCGGCATCAGGATGAAGAATGCGAAGTACAGGAACGTCCACAACCTGAGTTCGAAGGTACTGGAATCCTGAGACAGGCCCAGCATGCCCAGCCGTATGAAGGAAATGGCGAAAATGGCCAGTGCCAGCTTCGACATCCAGCTGCGATAGCGCAGCGACCTGACCGGACTGCGATCCAGCCACGGCACCAGGTAGAGAATCATCACCGCCGCACCCATCAGGATCACGCCCATCAGCTTGTCGGGGACAGCCTGGAGAATGGCGTAGAAGGGCGTGAAATACCATACCGGCGGAATGTGATCCGGCGTCACCAGGGGGTCGGCCTCGATGAAGTTGTCGGCCTTGAGGAAATAGCCGCCGAATTCCGGCAGGAAAAAGATGATGAAGGCCGCGATGATCAGGAAGAAGCCGGCACCGAAGATATCCTTCACCGTGTAGTAGGGGTGGAACGGAATACCGTCGAGGGGGCGACCCTGGGCATCCTTCTTGGCCTTGATGTCGATTCCCTGGGGGTTATTCGAACCCACTTCATGCAGGGCAGCAAGGTGCAGCACCACGAGCAGCAGCAAGACCAGCGGCAAGGCCACCACATGCAGCGCGAAGAACCGGTTCAGCGTGGCATCGGCAATCATGTAATCGCCGCGGATCCACTCGACCAGGCCGTCACCGATCCACGGAACGGCACCGAACAGTGAAATGATCACCTGGGCGCCCCAGTACGACATCTGGCCCCAGGGCAGCACGTAGCCCATGAAGGATTCGGCCATGAGTACCAGGTAGATGGTCACCCCGAGGATCCAGACCAGCTCGCGTGGCTTGGCGTACGAGCCGTACATCAGGGCGCGGAACATGTGCAGGTAGACCACCACGAAAAACAGGGAGGCGCCGGTGGAGTGCATGTAGCGGATCAACCACCCCCATTCGACGTCGCGCATGATGTATTCGACCGAGGCAAAGGCCAACTCCGCGTCGGGCTTGTAATGCATCGTCAGGAAGATGCCGGTAACGAGCTGATTGACCAGCACCAGCAACGACAGCGAACCGAAGAAGTACCACAAGTTGAAGTTCTTCGGCGCGTAATACTCGCTCAGGTGCTTCTTCCAGAACTCACTGATGTTGGAGCGCTCGTCGATCCACTGTCCGACGGCATGAATATTCTTGTTGATCGAACTGGCGGGCTTGGCCATGTCACACTGCTCCTTCTGTCGGGTCTTCGCCGATGAGGACGTGGTCGTCGTCGATGAAGCGATAGGGCGGCACCAGCAGGTTCAGCACCGCCGGCACGCCGCGATAGACGCGTCCGGCCAGGTCGAAAGTCGAACGATGGCACGGACAGAAGAAACCGCCACGCCAGTTCTCGTCGAATGGTTGCGCACCGACTTCCGGGAGGACCTGCGGAATGCAGCCCAGGTGCGTGCAATGAATATTGGCCACCAGGATCTCCGGGCGGATGGATCGGTGGAAGTTGCGCACATATTCCGGTTGCTGATCGGAGCTCGAGTCGGGGTCACGCAACTGGTCAGCGAGATTCTCGAGATCATCGAGCATGCGTTGCGTGCGGCGCATCACGCCGATGGTCGCGCCACGCCACTGCACCCGGACCAGCTGACCGGGCTCGAGGTTGCCGATGTAGACCTCCACCGGAGCACCGACGATGCGTGCCCTGGCACTGGGTTGCAGCGAGGATACGAACGGCCACACGGCTGCACCAACTCCGACGGCACCGACTACTCCCGTTGTCCACGCCAACAGGCGACGCCGTCCCGGGTTCTCGGGCGGCTGGATGGACGCCAGCGATTCACTTTCTGACATGAAACACTCCAGATCTAGAAGTCAACGAGCATTCCGGCGCGCTTCGTCACCGCTGCTCCCAATTTTTCAAAGCCAATTATCCGCAACGAAAACGCCGGCCTGAGACCCTGGAGTGGCCGGGCGCTACGGACGCAGGAACAATCAGCAGGCTATTTTAGCGAAAAATTAAGCTATTTCTCAATCGTGCATGGTAACTTATGCCCGAAATCCATCACCACCCAGCGACTTCCGCACTCACGAGCCTAAGGGTGAGCGCGGTCCGCACGACTATAATGGCCAGACCGACAGGCCTTATTCCACTGTTCCCCGCTCCATGACCAGAATCTTTCAATTTACCCTGCAGTTCACGGTCCTGGGTCTCGCCCTGGCTTTCGTGCTGGTCTGGTTCCGGCCGGACCTGCTGCCTGCACTCGACCAGCCCAGCACCGGGGCACCCGATTCCTACGCCGAGGCCGTCAACCGCACTGCCCCGGCCGTTGTCAGCGTCTACACCCGCACCCTGGTTAGCGAACCGCTGGGCATGGAGTTTTCCGACCCGCTGTTTTCTGCACTTTACCGCGACCGCATGGTCACGCGGCCACGCCAGGGTCTCGGCTCGGGCGTAATCATCTCTACCGACGGACTGATCCTGACCACTCTACACGTCATTTCCAACGTTGACGACATTCTTGTCGCTTTGTGGGACGGCCGCATTGCCGAGGCCAGCGTGGTCGGCGCCGATCCCGGCACCGACCTGGCCCTGCTCAGGATCGAACTCAACGACCTGCCGGTCGCCGACCTTTCCGACAACGTCGGCCTGAGAACCGGCGACGTGGTGCTTGCCATCGGCAATGCCTACGGCCTGAGTCACACCGTCACCCAGGGAATCATCAGTGCCACCGGGCGTGGGCACCTCAACCTCGCCGGCCACGAGGATTTCATCCAGACCGATGCCGCGATCAACGCCGGCAATTCCGGCGGCGCCCTGGTCAACCCCCGCGGAAAAGTGGTCGGCATCAACAGTGCCTCGCTGGGCCAGGATACCGGCGCCCAAGGCATCAGCTTCGCAATCCCGGCACCGGTGGCGAGGCGTGTGGCCGACCAGATCATCGAATACGGCCAGGTTCGTCGCGGCTGGATGGGCGCCGACCTGGCCGACGTGACGTTCAACCTGTCCGGTCAGGAGGGGACCCGATCAGGCGCCAGAATCACCCAGATCTACCAGGGCGGGCCGGCCTGGCGGGCCGGCCTGAGGCCCGGTGATGTACTCGTGCGTGCCGACGACCAATCCGTTGAGAGCGCACGCTCGCTGACCCAGAAAATTGCCAACCTGGAGCCGGGCAAGGAAGTCGAGGTCGAAATCATTCGCGGCAATCAGTTATTCACCACCAGCGTGACGCTGATGCAACAGCCGCCGCTGCATGGGTGACCTGGGAAATTCCAAGTACCAAGCACCAAGCACCAAATCCGAAACAAGTTCGAATGATCGAAAATTCAATGTTCGAAACTGGGCAAGCTCCCGGGTTTCGTTCCGAAGTGTGCTGGCCAAGGGCTCAACTCCCCGCCATTGGCCACCCCGCCACAAGGACAGCACGGCCATGCCCCCCTTTCACGTTTTACCTTTCACGTTTTACCTTTCACGTTTTCTCCTAGTCTAGAATGCGCCTTTCACATTGCAGCCGGATAGTTCGATGAGCATCAAGTCTGATCGCTGGATTCGCCGCATGGCCGAAGAACACGGCATGATCGAGCCGTTTGAGGCCGGCCAGGTCCGCCAGGCCGCCGACGGCAACAAACTGGTCTCCTACGGCACCTCCAGCTACGGCTACGACGGTCGCTGTGCCGACGAATTCAAGATCTTCACCAACATCAATACCGCCATCGTCGATCCCAAGCGGTTCGACGAGAAGAGCTTCGTCGACTTCAAGGGCGATGTCTGCATCATTCCCCCGAACTCCTTTGCGCTGGCCCGCACGGTGGAGTATTTCCGGATTCCACGCAATGTACTGACCATCTGCCTCGGCAAGTCGACCTATGCACGATGCGGCATCATCGTCAACGTCACCCCGCTGGAGCCGGAGTGGGAAGGGCACGTCACGCTCGAGTTTTCCAACACCTCGCCCCTGCCGGCCAAGGTTTACGCCAATGAGGGCGTGGCCCAGTTCCTGTTCTTCGAATCCGACGAGGTCTGCGAGACCTCCTATGCCGACCGTGCCGGCAAGTACATGGGCCAGCGCGGAGTGACGCTGCCCAAAGCCTGACCTAAGAGACCTCTGAACAACTCCAAGGCCGCAGGCGGGCCTCATCGGTATAGGGGGGCACGTCCAGGGCCTCGCCGGAACGGATGCGCGCCTGCACCTCGAGCCACCATTCGGCATCGAACAGTTCACCGTGGGCGTCGCGCAGTACATCGACAAGTTCGCGCTTCATGGCGAGAAAACGCGGGAACTCCTCGGGGAAGACGTCATTATCGCCGACGTGAAACCAGGTCTCGTCGCTGTATAGGTCGAAGTCGTTGGTCGCCTTCGGCATGTGCCGGAAATTGCACTCGGTCAGCAGGGTCAGCTCGTCGTAGTCATAAAAGACCACCCTCCCCGAGCGCGTCACGCCGAAATTCTTGGGCAGCAGGTCGCCGGCGAAAATATTGGAACGGGCCAGGTCCTTGAGTGCCTGTCCCATGTCCATGACCGCATGATGGGCAGACGGCTCGTCCACTTCCTTCAGGTACAGGTCCAGTGGCCGAACCCGGCGTTCCACGAAGCTGTGACGAATCACGACCGTGTCGTCTTCGAGGCGCACAATGCGCCGGCACTCGGCCATGAGCTCGTCCAGCAACTCGGGGGAAAACTGGTCCTTCGGAAAACGCAGGTCCTTGAACTCCTGTACATCGAGCAACCGCCCGATCCGGTCATGCCGTTGCACCAGGTGATAGCGCTCGATGACCTGATGCCGGCGGATCGTCTTGACCGGCGCGAAACGGTCCCGCAGGAGCTTGAACACCAGCGGGTAGGACGGCAAGGTGAACACTGCCATGACCATGCCGCGCTGCCCGTCGGCCTCGACCATGGTTTCCTCCGGCCGGGCCAGCAGCTCGCGCACGAAAGCCCGGTAGCGCTCCGTCTTGCCCTGCTTGGCCCGGCCGAGCACGGTGTAGAGTTCGTCGATGGGCTTATCCGGCAACAGCGTTCGCAGGAAGACGACCGCGTCACCGACCGTCGGCAGGTCGGCCAGGAAGTAGCTGAATGTATAACCGAACAGGATCGACAGCTGCAGGCGACGCGCCAGCAGGGCGTCGACCCGCACCATGTTGTCTTCCTGTACCAGCGCGATCACACAGGGGAGGTAGCGCTCCCGACCGAAGGCCCGGCCAACCAGGTAGGCACGACCCTCGCGGTAGAACACCGTTTCCAGAAGTTCGATACTGGTAACTGCCGCCTCCCCCGCCGCGAGGAACTCCGAACGCAGGCGTTCAGCCAGAGATTTTCCGTCTTCCTCGATATCGGCATAGGGAATGGAGAACTCGTAATCGCCCAGTATGCGGCTGAATGTTTCCGCCAGGTCCGTACCCACCGCATAGGTATGGCGCGACACCGGGTGGGTGATGCGGTCGGTCGGCTGGATATCCAGGGCGACGAACTCGATCGCTGGATCCACCCCCCGCGTCTTGAACAACCGCCGGCTGATGGTGTTGAAGAAGGTCTTGTACAGCTCGGCATCCAACCGGCCGCGAATGTCGCGGGCGCAGCACTTGCGGATTTCCTTCCAGACCGACCGTGAGAACAGTCGATTGGCCAGCAATTCCTCGAGCCGGCCGATCACCTCGTTGACGCCGGCATCGTAGAGTTCCATGCGGGCTACCACGTCGGCGCGCATACCGACCCGGTCGCCGGCCTCGAAGCGCCGCTTGCCACGGCGGGACAGGTCGGAAAAGCTGGCGTTGTAGTCGTCGAACCCGGTCAGCACCAGGTCGGCTGCCCGCCTGGTCGTCGAGTTGCCTGAGTCAGCCTGGTTCATGGAGCCGCCCGTATCGGTATGCTGGGCCGTCATTCTAGACCGTTCGCGTAGCCCAAAGCCCCTGTTCTCGAGCCATTCAGTCGCGCGGACCGCTGTCGCGCCAGCCCGACGTGATCGGGTAGCGTCGGTCACGGCTAAAGGCCTTGCGGGTAATGCGCGGGCCAGGGGCACCCTGGCGGCGCTTGTACTCGGCGGCCAGCACCATGCCGGCCACGCGGCGTGCGATGTGCTCATCGATGCCCGCATCGACCATGTCGTGGATGGACTGGTCCTGTTCGACGTACCGGGTGATGATGTCATCGAGCAGGTCGTAGGCCGGCAGCTTGTCCTGATCGCGCTGGTCCGGCGCCAGCTCGGCTGAGGGGGGGCGGTCGATCACACCTTGCGGTATCGCTTCGGAAACCGTATTGCGCCAGTCCGACAGCTCGTAGACCAGCGTCTTGAGTACGTCCTTGATCGGGCTGTAGCCACCGCACATGTCACCGTAGATGGTGGAGTAACCGGTCGCCAGTTCGCTCTTGTTGCTGGTCGCCAGCGGCAGGTGACCGAACTTGTTCGACAGTGCCATGATGATGCTGCCGCGGGCGCGCGCCTGCAGGTTTTCCTCGGTGAAGTTCTCGCGCGTACCCGCGAATACTTCAGCCAGTTGCTTGAGTTGGGCCTGGTATATGGGCTCAATGGAGATGTTCTCGTAGCGAATGCCCAGTTGCGCGATCTGCTCGCTGGCCAGGATCAGCGACAGCTCGGAGGTATGGCGCGAGGGCATCATCACCGCCAGCACCTGCTCCGGGCCCAGCGCATCGGCGGCCAGTGCTGCAGTCAACGCAGAATCGATGCCGCCGGACAAGCCGAACAGCACGGACTCGAAGCCGTTCTTGAGCACATAATCGCGCAGACCGCGC
>SKZJ01000046.1 GCA_007127425.1 Wenzhouxiangella sp. | reverse complement strand
CCGCAAGCAGCTCTATGAGCAGCTTGGCGAGGTGTTCTACAAGCGCAAAGCGACGTGAATGACGGCCCGGGGTGGAGATGTTCCCCACACCCCGGGCCGCGTCGGTCGAACCGTCCGGCTGACGGCTGTAGGCCGGTCAGTCCACTGCGGGCGGTGACGGTTCATCGTCCTCGACCGCTTCCTCGGCATCGCGCTCGAGCATGCGCCGTACGCGCGGGGTCAAGGCATCGGGGCGGGTGGCCTCCAGTTGCTCGAGCTGGGAGGGGTCGAGAATGTCTTCCAGCGCCACCTGCCAGTCGCGATCGGCCGCGTCCAGTTCGCGCTGCAGTTGTTCGCGTTGCTCTCTGGCCTCGGACAGCCCTTCCTGGTCTTCCTCGCCGAGATCACGTGACAACTGACGGCGTAACTCGACCATCTGCCGCCGCCCCGCTTCGTGGGTCTGGCGATGGATGGTGGCGGCTTCCTCGATGTCGAGGATCTGCTGCTCGTCGAGCCCCAACTCCACGGTCAATGCTTCGTCGTGCCACCAGTCGGCCTCGGTGTCGGTCGCGAAGCGGGGCCGCTCGTCTTCGTCTTCCTGTGCGGCTGTCCGGCGGTGTTCACGCATTTCTTCGCGCAAACGCTCGCGTCGTTCAGCAACTTCGTCGATCGTCGCCTCTTCGTCGCGGGTGGCGACTTCCGGTACTGGCACATCCGGGTCTGGCTGGAGCTCGGGTGCGGCGGTGTCCGGGTCGGGTGGCGGCGGCTCCTCGCCGCCGCATGCGGCGAGTGCAAAGATCAGGATCAGGTAAAGGGGAATCAATCGCATGACGTTCTCCTTGGTAGTTTCTTCTCTTCAGGGTTGGATGCCGGGGCGGCGATGATTGTTCCTGCCAGTATCGGAACCCGGGCCCCGGTGATGGTGCGGGTATCCACGGGGCGTGCAGCCAATCGTTCGCGAGCCAGCCAGGCGAACAGGACGGCTTCGACGTAATCGGGATCGACGCCATGGTCGGCCGTTGAGGTCACTTTCATCGCCGGCAGGTGGCGGGCCAGGCGTTCGAGCAGATCGTGGTTGTGCACGCCGCCGCCGCAGACCAGAAGGTGCTCGGGTGGCGGCGTGTTTTCTCCCTTCAGCGCCCCGGCCACGCTGCGAGCGGTCAGCTCGGCCAGCGTGGCCTGGACATCGGCCGGGCGTTGCCCGGCCCACTCCGGCAAGTGACGGTCGAGCCAGCCCCGGCTGAAATACTCGATACCGGTGCTTTTTGGCGGCTGGCGGGAGAAGTACGGTTCATCGAGCAGGTCGTGCAGCCAGGTCTCGTCGACCCGACCGCTGGACGCCCAGCGTCCACCGACGTCGTAACGCCCGTCGTGATGGCGCCGATACCAGTCGTCGAGCAGGCAGTTGGCCGGTCCGGTATCAAAGCCGCTGACGTCGCCGTCGGCGGCCAACAGCGTCAGGTTGGCGATGCCGCCGAGGTTGAGTACTGCACGGGTCTCTTCGGGGCTGGCGAACAGGGCGCGGTGCAGCAGGGGCGCCAAAGGCGCACCCTGGCCGCCGGCGGCCATGTCGGCGCGGCGGAAATCGGCCACCGTGGTGATGCCGGCCAGGCTTGCAATACGGTGTGGGTCACCAATCTGCAGGGTGTGCGGCCAGCGCTCGTCGGGCCGGTGGAGCACGGTCTGACCATGCGAGCCGATGGCGGCAATGGCAGCGGGTTCGAGACCGGCGCCAGCAATGATGTCGAGAGCGGCCCGGCCCAGGGCATCGCCAAGGTGCGCATCCATTCGCGCCAGTCTGGCCGTGGGAAAGTCGTCGGGCGCAGTACGCAACTCATCGAGTGCCGTGCGAAGGCCCGGTTCGAATGGCAATGTGGCGGCGGCGAGCACTTCGGGGTGCTGACGGCTGAAGTCCGCTACCACCGCGTCGATGCCGTCCATGCTGGTGCCGGAGATCAGGCCGACGTAGAGGTCGTGCGAGTGATCTCCGGGAGTACGGCGCATGGCCGGCGTGAACTCAGCAGCTTTCAGCCGACTGCAAACATCCGTCCTCGGCGCTGGCCAGCATGATTGCCGGCTGGTCGACCTCGTCGAGGCGGGCGAGCAGGGGCCGGCCCGTGGTGCGGAACTGGTCCATCAGGTCGTCGGGTAGCGGGTCGGCCGGTGGCAGGTCGACGGTACGCGGATTGCGATGGGCGCCGTTGACCAGGAACTCGTAGTGCAAGTGCGGGCCGGTGGCCATGCCTGTCGCACCGACCCGACCGATGGTTTCGCCCTGGCGCACGCGGTCGCCGACGTTCGCATGGCGCCGGGACAGGTGCAGGTACCGCGTTTCGATGTTGTTGCCGTGGCGGATGAAGATGTAGTTGCCGTTGCGGTTGTTGTAGCCCGAACGGGTCACGCGTCCGTCGCCGGCTGCCCACACCGGCGTACCGGTGGCTGCGCCGTAGTCGGTGCCGTTGTGCGGCCGGACCTGGCGAGTGATGGGGTGGAAGCGGCGCGGGTTGAAGTTGGAGGTCACGCGGGAAAAATTCAGTGGTGCGCGCAGGAAAGCCTGGCGCATCGGGCGACCGTCGGGGGCGAAATAATCGGGCCCGTTGCCGGCATCGAAGCGCACCGCCTCGAAGGTCTCGCCCTGGTTGACGAAACGTGCCGCCAGGATGGGGCCGTCGCGCAGGTATTCGCCGTCACGCCAGACCTGCTCGTAGATGAGCGCAAAGCGGTCGCCGGCGCGGATCTCGAGGGCGAAGTCGATGTCCCAGCCGAAGATGCTGGCCAGGCGCATGGTCAGGTTGTCCGACAGCTCGGCCTGCTGGGCTGCGCGGTAGAGCGAGGTCGTGATCGTGCCTTGGGTTTCGACGATTCGAGACTCGAGTGCGCGCGGTTCGACCCGTGTCGTGATGCCCTCTTCGCCACGCTCGACGAACAACCAGCTGTCTTCGTCGAACTCGGCGCGCAGGCGGCGAAAGCCCGCTTCTTCGTCGAGGTCGAAGGCAAACTCGTCGCCGGGCCGGATCCGGGCCAATTGCCGTGTTTCCTCGCTGGCCGT
>SKZJ01000271.1 GCA_007127425.1 Wenzhouxiangella sp. | reverse complement strand
TTTCAACCGTCGCGCCCTTTTCGGCGTCGAGCTTCTCGACCCGCAGGACGTCGCCTTCGGATGCCTTGTATTGCTTGCCGCCGGTGGTAAATACCGCGTACATGAATCTGCTCCGGAAAAAACTAGCCAGTGAAGAGCGGGGATTTTACCGGATCCGATTGCGGCAGTCAATTGCGCCTTGAGCGCTCGGGGATCTCTCGCAGGGAACCCAGGCTCACTGCACCAGATCGGCAAGCTCGAGGCTAAGCTCACGCAGTTTGCGGCGCGCTTCGGCGTCGTCGGCCTGCTCGTGCACCTGGGCGGGCTGCATATCGCGATAATACTGCCCACTCCCCACATCGTCAGTCACCAGTTGCATGACCGCATCCGCTCCCTCATCCACCGTGGCCCGGGGCTCGATACCGGCTCGCCTGACCATGTATGTATCCATGAAGGTGGCCGGGTGCAGGGCATTGATGGTCACCCCGGTCCCTTCCAGGCGTTCAGCCATGTCAAAGGCGTGCAGGATCTGGGCCAGCTTGCTCTGGGCGTAGGGTCGCCCGATCTGCCCTTCCACCGGTTCCCACCGCTCGAGCATCACGTCGTCGAAATCTATCGCGGCCTGTGCGGCCGAGGACACATTGATGATACGGGCAGGAGCGGCCGCCCGAAGCAGCGGCAGCAACTCCTCCGTCAGCAGAAAGTGCGCCAGGTAGTTGACCTGGAATACGGGCTCGACACCGTCCACGGTCCGCTCCATTTCGCCGTCGACCGAACCGATGCCGGCGTTGTTGATCAGCAACTCCAGGCGATCGAAGTCTTCGCGAATGCCCACAGCAAGTTCCCTCACCTGCTGCAGCTCAAGAAAATCGGCGCGCCGGAACTCGGCGCTGCCGTCGGCCGACTCGATCGCGGCCACCACCGCTTCGCCACGTTCGATATTGCGACCGTGAACGATGACGTGGTAGCCCATCGCACCCAGCCGTGTGGCAACCTCTTCCCCCAAGCCACGGGTCGAGCCGGTCACCAGCGCAACGGGTACCACGCTGTCGGATTCCGGGTCAGCCGCGGCCGCATCGCCCGCCTCGGGCGGGCTGGGATCGCCCTGGCAGGCGGCGAGCATAAAGGCCAGCATGATCGAAACGATCCATGCGTTCGGAGACGAGAGCCGGGGTGTCATGCATTCGGACATGGGACGAAACTCCTCTGTGAAATGAGCGACCAGGCCTCCTTCAGCCGGGGAATCAGCGACACGCAGTTGCAGGGCCAGGGGCGCGAAGCCGAGACCGTCAATACAGCGATATTAGGCCTGCGCGCTCCCAACCACCATGAAACGCAATCGTTTTTGCCCCGCTGACGCGTGACACGGTATATTAGCAGGCTTGTCTTTCATTTCCGGCAGCTGCATGAAGTCGATTTCCGTACGCGGTGCGCGCACCCACAACCTGGCTAATATCGACCTGGAATTGCCCCGGGACCAGCTGATCGTGTTTACCGGCCTGTCGGGTTCGGGCAAGTCGTCACTGGCCTTCGACACCATCTACGCCGAAGGTCAGCGTCGCTATGTCGAGTCGCTGTCGTCCTATGCCCGGCAGTTCCTGTCGATGATGCAAAAGCCCGACGTGGACCACATCGAGGGCCTGTCGCCGGCCATCTCCATCGAGCAGAAGGCGGCCAGCCATAATCCGCGCTCGACCGTCGGCACGGTCACCGAGATTCACGACTATCTGCGACTGATGTATGCCCGCGTCGGCACGCCGCGCTGCCCCGACCACGACGAGGTGCTCGACGCCCAGACCGTTTCGCAGATGGTCGATACCGTGCTCAACCAACCCGAGGGCACAAAGCTCATGCTGCTTGCACCGGTGGTGCGCGGTCGCAAGGGTGAGCATGTTCAAGTGCTGGAGGAACTGCGCGCACAGGGCTTCGTGCGCGCCCGCGTCAACGGCCGGGTCATCGATCTCGACGACGAGCTACCGAAGCTGGAGCTGCGCAAGAAGCACGAGATCGATGCCGTCGTCGACCGCTTCCGCGTGCGTGATGACCTGGCCCAGCGCCTGGCCGAAAGCTTCGAAACGGCACTGGCCCTGGCCGAAGGGCTGGCCGTGGTCGCGCCGTTGGAAAGCGACAGCGGCCTGCAGGAAATGCTGTTCTCGGCCCGATACGCCTGCCCGGTCTGCGACTACAGCCTGCCGGAGCTCGAACCGCGCATGTTCTCGTTCAACAACCCGAACGGAGCTTGCGAGGTCTGTGACGGACTGGGCATTAAGCAATACTTCGATCCCGAGCGGGTGGTTGCCAACCGGGAACTCTCGCTGGCCGGTGGCGCCATCCGTGGCTGGGACCGGCGCAACGCCTACTATTTCCAACTCATCCAGTCGCTGTCCAAGCACTACGGTTTCGACATCGAAACAGCCTTCGGGGAACTGCCGGAGAAACTGCAGGACATCATCCTGCACGGTAGCGGCGAAGAGAAGATCGCGTTCCGCTACCTGTCCGAGCGCGGTTCGCAAACACGCAAGCACCCATTCGTCGGTATTATCCCGAACCTCGAGAAGCGCTACCGGGAGACCGAGTCGCGCATCGTGCGCGAAGAGTTGTCGCGCTACATTTCCACCCGCTCGTGTCCGGAGTGCCATGGACAGCGACTGGGCCGGGCCGCGCGCCACGTGTTCATCGCAAGCCACACACTGCCCGAGCTCTCGAGCTGGTCGGTCGAGCGCTGCCTGGAGTTCTTCGAGCGCGTCGAGCTGGAGGGCTGGCGTGGTGAAATCGCCGGACGCATTCTCAAGGAAGTGCGCGAACGCCTGCACTTCCTGGTCAACGTCGGCCTGGACTACCTGACCCTGGATCGCCAGGCCGACACGCTCTCGGGCGGCGAGGCCCAGCGCATCCGGCTGGCCAGCCAGATCGGTGCCGGCCTGGTTGGCGTCATGTACGTGCTCGACGAGCCCTCCATCGGATTGCACCAGCGCGACAACTCCCGCCTGCTCGAAACGCTCACCCGACTGCGCGACCTGGGCAATACCGTCATCGTCGTCGAGCACGACG
>SKZJ01000029.1 GCA_007127425.1 Wenzhouxiangella sp. | reverse complement strand
GTCATTGGGATTTGTTTGAAAATTGGTGCCTGGAATTTGGAATTTCCCGTAACTACCTGGTCAACCGCCGTATATCGGCTCCAAGCTGACGAAGCTTTTCCTCGATGTTCTCGTAGCCGCGGTCAATGTGGTAGACACGATCGACGATGGTGTCGCCCTCGGCAACCAGGCCGGCCAGCACCAGGCAGGCCGAGGCACGCAGGTCGGTGGCCATCAACGGGGCACCGGTCAGCTTTTCCACACCGCGAATGATCACGGCATTGCCTTCCAGACGCATGTCGGCACCGAGCCGCTGCAGTTCCTGCACATGCATGAAACGGTTCTCGAACACCGTCTCGCGCACCACGCCCGTCCCTTCGGCGATGGCGTTGAGGGCGGTGAACTGGGCCTGCATATCGGTGGGAAAGCCGGGATACGGCGCTGTCGTCAAATCGACCGCCTTCGGTCGCCTTCCCCCCATGTCCAGCTCGATCCAGTCCTCGCCGGTGGTGATATCCGCACCGGCCTCCTCGAGCTTGCCCAGCACGGCATCGAGATTATCGGGGCGGGTGTTGATGGTGCGGACCCGACCACCGGTCATGGCCGCAGCCACGAGGAAGGTACCCGCCTCGATACGGTCGGGGAGCACCTTGTAGTCGTAACCTCCGAGGCGATCACGGCCGGTGATGGTGATGGTGTTGGTGCCTTGCCCCGTGATCTCTGCTCCCATGCTGATCAGACACTCGGCCAGGTCAACCACTTCGGGCTCCTGGGCGGCGTTCTCGATGACCGTCTTACCATCGGCAAGCGTAGCGGCCATCATGATGTTTTCGGTGCCGGTAACCGTGGCGGTGTCGAGCACCACGCGCGCGCCTTTCAGGCGCTCGGCCCGGGCAACGATATAGCCGGCATCGACGTGGATGTCAGCGCCCATCGCCTTCAGCCCCTTGAGGTGCAGGTCGACCGGGCGCGCGCCGATGGCGCACCCCCCCGGCAGGGACACCTTGGCCACACCCTGACGGGCCAGTAACGGCCCAAGCACGAGAATGGACGCGCGCATGGTCTTGACCAGTTCGTAAGGCGCGGTGTCGCCGGCCAGCTCGCGAGCATGCATTTCGACACGAAACCGGTCGCCCAGCGAGATATCCACCCCCATCTGGCCGAGCAACTCCATGGTTGTGGTCACGTCCTTGAGGTGCGGCACACCGCTCAGTCCGCAGGACTGATCGGTCAGCAGCGAAGCCATGAGAATGGGCAGTACGGCATTCTTGGCGCCGGAAATTTCGACCGTGCCATCGAGGGGCCGGCCGCCGGCAATCTGGATTCGGGCCATCAGAAAATCATCCGAAAGTGTGTGGGGCGGTCAGTCCGTGACCTCGTCGGGAGCCTTGAGATCGAGGCTCAGAGCATGAATTTCGCGCCCCAGAGACGGTCCAAGCGCCTCGTGGACGCGGCGATGACGCTGAATGCGACTGCAGCCGGCAAATTCGTCGCTGACGATCCGGGCCACGTAATGCACGTTATCGTCGGAGTCGACGCGCACATCGGCACCCGGCATTGCCTGTAAGATAACTTGTTCGATTGCAGATGGATCCATGATGACATTCTGTCCGACGACGGGTGAGGACAGTTTATATGGGTTTGTGCGGGCTTTTTTCCAGTCTAGTGCACTTATGATCGAGATGACTGACTCTTCACCAGCGAGCGCGTAAAAGTATCAACCGATGAGTCTGACCATTGCACTGCTCCAGCTGGCAGCCGGCTTCGTCCTGCTGATCTGGGCCGCTGACCGGCTGGTCGGCGGCGCATCGGCACTAGCGCGCAATTTTGGCGTACCCACGCTGGTCGTCGGGCTGACCATTGTCGGCTTCGGCACTTCGGCACCCGAGATGCTGGTCTCGGCCTTCGCCTCGCTCCGGGGTAATCCGTCGCTGGCCATCGGCAATGCCGTCGGCTCGAATATCGCCAATGTCGGGCTGATCCTGGGCCTCACCGCATTGATCTACCCGCTGAAGGTCGAACGCATCACCCTCAAGCGCGAGTTTCCCGTTCTCGGGGTGATCATGCTGGTCACCCTGGCCCTGATGTGGAACCTCAGTTTCAGCCGGATCGACGGCCTCATCCTGATCGCGGGCCTGGCCCTGCTGGTCGGCGGCATGGTCGCCCTCGGCCTGACCCGGGGCAACAAGGATCCCGTGACCGCCACGCTGGTCGAGGGAGTGCCACAGAACATGGCCACCCGCACGGCCGTGATGTGGACCGTTCTTGGCCTGGCTCTTCTGCCGTTGAGTGCGCACATCCTGGTCAACGGCGCGGTCGGCCTCGCAATGATCGTGGGGGTTTCGGACGCGGTGGTCGGACTGACCATCGTCGCCCTGGGCACCAGCCTGCCGGAACTGGCCGCGGCCGCGGCCTGCGCGTTTCGCAAGGAAGACGATCTGGCCATCGGCAACATTCTCGGGTCGAACATGTTCAACCTGCTCGGCGTGCTGGGCATTGCCGCCCTCATCCACCCGATGGAAATCGAGGCCGTCCTGTTCAACCGCGACTTGCTGGTCATGTTCGCCATCACCATCCTGCTATTCCTCCTGGTCTGGCGCCGCAGCGGGCCGGGCCTGATCAACCGGCCGACAGCCTTTCTGCTGTTTGCCGGCTATATCGGCTACCAGTCGACGGTCATCACCCACGCGGTGGCGGGATAAGTTATTGATTCGGAGTAAACTGTTTGATCATGGTTGATCCACAACGCATCCACCGGGCCGCCACCGAGGTGCTCGAAACCGAGGCCCGCGCGATACTGGCGCTGGCCGAGCGGATCGATGACGACTTCGTCGCAGCCTGCCGGCACATACTGGGTTGTCCCGGCCACCTGATCGTCACGGGCATGGGCAAGTCGGGGCACATTGCACACAAGCTGGCCGCGACCCTGGCCTCGACCGGCACACCGGCATTTTTCGTCCATCCGGCGGAAGCCAGTCACGGAGACCTGGGCATGATTCGCGGCGACGACCTGGTGCTGGCGCTGTCGAACTCCGGCGAGACCGAGGAGTTGCTGCGCCTGTTGCCCGGGCTCAAGCGCCTGGGTGTCACCCTAGTGGCGATGACGGGCAACCCTGCCTCGACGCTGGCACGCTATGCCGATGTCCACCTCGACACCAGCGTTGATCGCGAAGCCTGTCCGCTTGGGCTGGCGCCCACCGCCTCGACCTCCGCCCAGCTCGCAATGGGTGACGCGCTGGCCATCGCCTTGCTGGATGCGCGCGGCTTTACCGCCGAAGACTTCGCCCGATCACATCCGGCCGGCACACTGGGCCGTCGACTGCTCCTGAAGATCAGCGACATCATGCACAGCGGCGACGACCTGCCCACCATCGACAGCAATGCGACCGTCGCCGACGCCATCGTGCAGATGACGCGTAGCCGGCTGGGCCTGTGCGCCGTCATCGACGACGGTGAACTGGCCGGCATCGTCACCGACGGTGATCTCCGGCGCCACCTCGACGACATGGGCGACATCCGCAGCAACACGGTGGCTTCGATCATGACCGCCAACCCGCGCACCATCGTGGCTGACGAACTGGCCGCCGCCGCCGTGGAGCTGATGCAGACCCACCGTATCCAGGGCGTGCTGGTCACCGACCGCGACGGCCGACTGGTGGGGGCGCTCAACTTCCAGGACCTGCTCCAGGCCGGGGTGGTATGAACACGCACGACGCGACCGAACTGGCCCGAAAGGTCGAACTCGCGGTGTTCGATATCGACGGCGTCATGACCGACGGACGGCTTTTTTTTACCGACTCCGGCGAGCAGATCAAGGCGTTCCACGTCCGTGACGGCCTGGGGCTCAAGGCCTTGATGAAATACGGCATTCGCGTCGCCGTGATCACGGCACGCACTTCCGGCGCACTGGAGCGGCGCATGAACGAACTCGGTATCGATCGCGTCATGCAGGGGCACCACGACAAGGCAACCGCCCTGCAACGACTGCTCGAAGCCGAGTCCGTCGCGCCGGAGTCTGTCTGCTATACCGGCGACGACCTGGTCGACTGGCCGGCCATGAGACAGTGCGGGCTCAAGTGTGCACCGGCCGATGCCGATGAATGGATTCGGCAACAGGCCGATTTCGTCACCCGTAATCCCGGCGGCCGCGGTGCGGTACGCGAGGTCTGCGAACTGATTCTCACCGCACAGGGCAGACTCGAAGCCTGGCGCGAAGGTTTCCGGTGAGCTGGCGCATCATCATCGCCGGCTGCCTGGCCCTGATCGCGGCAATCCTGTTGCGCACCTGGATGCCGGTCGACAGCGTTTCGCCACCGGACATGGCCGCGCCGGATACCCGCTTCAATTACTCCCTGACCGATTTTGCCGCCAGCTTTCGCGACGAGAATGATCGACTCGAGCTGGAGATCTCCGGCCCGCGCCTGGAACACGAGGCCGACGCGCGTGTGGGGCGACTGAGTGACCCCCGCTTTCATATCGAACCCGACGGCGCCAACTGGCGCGGCCGTGCCCGCACCGGGCTCATACTGCGCGAGAACGAGGAGTTGATCCTCGAGCATGAGGTGGAACTGGTCCACGCACACCCCGAAGGCGATATCCAGGTCCTGGCCGACAGCCTGCATCATCATCGCACCGAGCGTACAATTACCTCCGACGGGCCGGTGGAGATTCACCAGGCGGGTTCCTGGCTGCGCGCCGGCGGCCTGATCATCCGGCTGGACGACAACACCATCGAGCTGACCAACCATGTACAGGGCACTCTCAAGCCTGCTGTTCGCCGCCGCATTGACAGCAACGCTGCCGATCGCGGCTGAATCTCCCGCCGACGAGCCGATCGACATTCGTGCCGACAGCGGCCGATTCGACGGCGGCGAGGGGGCCACACGCCTGAGTGGCAACATCCGCATCATGCGCGGCGAGATGGCTGTCAGCGCCGATGAAGGCTACGCCTTCCAGGGCGGAGACCGCGGTTACGAACGCTTCGAGCTCGAAGGCGATCCCGCCACCTGGCGCGCTATCGACGAGGAAGGCGAAGAGATCCGCGGCCAGGCCGGTCGCATCGTCTTCGAAGTGTCGAACAACCGCGTCGCCCTGTCCGAAGGCGTGCGTATCGAGCGCGGCGAACTTGTCGTACAGGCCGATGCCGGACAGGCGCTGCAAGCCGAGGGCCGGTACGAGCGCATCGAACTGGACGGTAAGCCGGCACGCTGGTTCATGGTCACCGAACAGGGACAGCGCGTCGAAGGCGAGTCCGATCGCTTCATTCACGATATCCTGGCCGGGCAGGTCATCATGGTGGGCAATGCGCGCGTCCGCGAACCGCGGGGATCGTTCTCCGGCCAACGCCTGCTCTACGACCTGCGCACCCAGGCCACCGAGGGCGAAGGCGGCATCCACATGATCATCGACCCGGAAGCCATCGACGAGTCGGACGACGACCGGGGGCAGGACTGATTGCCGTGCTGATAGCCGAACAACTATCGAAATCCTATCGCGGCCGCGCCGTGGTCGATGGCGTGACGCTCAACGTCGATACCGGCGAAGTGGTCGGCCTGCTCGGCCCCAACGGCGCCGGCAAGACCACCTGTTTCTACATGGTCGTCGGCCTGATCTCGCCGGATTCCGGCACGATTCGTATCGACCAGCGTGATCTGACCCGTGCCAGCATGCACCAGCGCGCGCGGCTCGGGCTCGGCTACCTCCCGCAGGAGGCCTCGATCTTCCGGCGCCTGAGCGTGGCCGACAACATCATGGCCATCCTCGAATTGCGAAGGGACCTCGACCGCAACGGACGCCGCGCCGAACTGACGCAACTAATGGAAGAATTCCACGTCTCGCACCTGGCCGGCCAGTCCGGCATCAGCCTGTCCGGCGGTGAACGCCGACGCGTGGAAATCGCCCGCGCCCTGGCCGCCAACCCCTCGTTCATCCTGCTCGACGAACCTTTCGCCGGCGTCGATCCAATTTCGGTCAGTGAAATCCAGCGCATCGTCCAGCAACTGGCCGCCCGCGACATCGGCATCCTGATCACCGACCACAACGTGCGCGAGACACTGGGCATTTGCGACCGTGCCTACATCATCAGCCAGGGCAAGGTCCTGACCGCCGGCGCCCCGGCCGACGTGATGGCCGACGAAAACGTGCGCAACGTCTATCTAGGTCAGGAATTCCGCCTCTGACCCAGCCCGAGCGACGCAGCCATCTGGCGAACGAGGGCGCCTATTCGGGCGGAACGGACGAAAAACGGGAAACGGAAAACGGGAAACGGAAAACGGGGTCTCGCTGCGTCCGCGGTTTTATCGGCGGTGGCCAATGGCGGGGTGTTTGCCATTGGCCACCGCACACAGAACCCTCGCAACAGATCCTCCCCCGTTTTACGATTTACGTTTTCCGTTTCGTACTTCTGGATTCCTGCCACTGCCCTGCCAGGCAGGCCAGCAGGCAAATTTGGCGACACCCGAGCGGATCACTGGCCCGAATCTTGCAACTGACATAGAATCGAGATCATGAAGCAGGGTGCACGTCTCCAACTCAAGCTCGGCCAGAAACTCAAGCTGGCGCCCCAGTTGCGCCAGGCCATCGCGCTGTTGCAACTCAACCGCATCGAACTGCGCCAGCGCATTCGGGAGGCGCTCGATACCAACCCCCTGCTCGAACGTGCCGACGAACCGGGTGACGAGGCCAGCAACGAGGCAGACGTCGATGCCGATTACGAGGAAGATTACGGTTTCGACGATTTGCCCGAAGGTTTTTCGGTCGCACGCGACGCGCCCAATTACGACGAATTCATCAGCGACCGTGCCGATGAATCGTTGCAGCAGCACCTGCTGTGGCAAGTGAACCTGTCGGGCTTCAACCACACCGACGAGGCGATCGCCCGCGCCATCATCTACGCACTCGACGAGGACGGTTACCTCGGCGATGATATCACCACACTACGCGGGTCCCTGGCGCCGGAGTACCTGGTCGGCGAAGACGAGATCCTGGCCGTGCTTGAACGCATCCAGCATTTCGAGCCGGTCGGCGTGGCCAGTCGCTCGATCGACGAATGCCTGCTCGTTCAGTTGAAGGCCATGCCTTCCGCCACCCCCTCGCTGGGGCTGGCCTGCCATATCGTCGAGCACCACTTCACGGCACTCGGCCGGCAGGACATCGACACCCTGTGCCGGCAGATCGGCGTGGATGCCGATGCCATTCGCGCGGCCATCGAGGTCATACGGCGCACCAATCCGCACCCGTGCTCACGGTTTTCCAGCGACAACGAAAATTACATCGTTCCCGATGTCTACGTGCACCCGGCCGAAGATGGATGGCGGGTCACGCTCAACCCGGACAGCGACCCCGGGCTCCGGCTCAACGACATGTACGTGAAGCTGGCCCGAAAGAGTCGCGGCGAAGACCGCAAGTATCTCAACGACCGCCTTCAGGAGGCCCGCTGGCTCATCAGCGGTCTGGAGATGCGCAACCAGACCCTGCTGGCAGTCACCCGGGCCATCGTCGAGCGCCAGCACCCCTTCTTCAGCGAGGGAGACGCCGGCATGCGTCCGCTGTTGCAGCGTGAAGTGGCCGAAAAGATCGGCGTACACGAATCGACCGTTTCCCGCGCGACCACGCAGAAGTACGCCCACACCCCCAGGGGAACGTTTGAACTGAAGCATTTCTTCTCGGTCGGAATTGATACCCGGGACGGCATCCAGGTGGCGGCCACAGCCGTCAAGGCCAGGTTGCGTCGCCTGATCGGTGAGGAACCGGCCGGAAAACCGTTGTCCGACCAGGTGCTGGCCGATCGACTGGCCGACCAGGGCATCCTGCTGGCACGGAGAACGGTAGCCAAGTATCGGGAACAACTGGGCATCCCGGGATCGGCCCAGCGCCGCCGCGCAGCGCGGCTGCAAACAGCCTGACGACCCGGTCGCCACTGGTATAAGATTGGTCCATCAACGCCAAGGAGTATTTCCATGCAACTTGAAGTTTCCGGTCAGAACATCGAAGTGACCCAGGCGCTGCGCGCCTACGTTTCCGAGAAGACCGAGCGGCTTGAGCGCCATTTCGACAACCTGATTTCCGCCCACTTCGTGCTGCGGCTTGAGAAACTGGAACACACGGCCGAGGCCACCATTGGCGTTGGCGGACGAACCAAACCCATCCACGCCGACGCCGCGGCCGAAGACATGTACGCGGCCATCGACGCGCTGATCGACAAGCTCGACCGCCAGGTTCGTCGACACAAGGACAAGGTCACAGACCACCGCGCCACACGTCCCACTCCGGCCGACTGAACGGACCGCCTCGCACCCGGCAAGCTGTCATGCACCTCACCGATGCCCTGGACGTCGACCGGATCGCAGTCGACATCAACGTCTCCAGCAAGAAGTCCTTGCTTGAGAAGGCCGCCCTCCTGCTGGCGGCGACCCCCGATAGCGCCAATTCGCGCGACATTTTCGAAAGCCTGTGCCAGCGCGAGCGACTGGGCTCGACCGGACTGGGCCATGGCGTTGCCATCCCCCATGGCCGGGTTGCCGGCCAGCAGACCGTCACGGCGGCGGTGATCCGGCTTCAGAAAGCGATCGATTTCGACGCCCCCGACTCAGACCCGGTCGACCTGTTCTTCGCCCTGGCCGTTCCCGACAAGTGCACCAATGTGCACCTGAGACTGCTCGCCGACATTGCCGAGCGACTCGGCCGGGGGCAGCAACGGCAAGCCATTCGAGAGGCAACGGATTCCGACCAATTGCTCAGGCTGCTGTCCACGGACCTGCCCGAACCGACTCGGCAATGACCACGCGCATCACGCCGGCCGAACTCCATGACCAGTTCGCCGACCGCCTCGGGCTCGCCTGGGTCTGCGGCAAGAACGAGGCACGGCTGCGCGAGATCAAGCCCACCGGGTTTCAGATCCGGCCTTCGCTGGTCGGCTTTCTCAATCTCATTCACTCCACACGCATCCAGGTCATCGGACGCGAGGAGTTCGACTGGCTGGAAGGGCTGGATTCGCGTACCCGCTGGGAATCCCTGGCGCGGATCATGGATGCGCGGCCGGCCGCCATCATTGTTGCCAACGGCCTCGAGGTCGCCGACGACCTCGAGCAACTGGCACGCGAGAGCAACACCCCGCTCCTGACCTCGCCGCAGCGCGACTGGGAACTGGTCGAGTTTCTCGAATACCAGATTTCGCGACGACTGTCCCCCCGGACCACCTTGCACGGCGTGTTCATGGAAGTCTTCACCATCGGCGTGCTGATTACCGGCGATGCCGGGACCGGCAAGAGCGAGCTGGCGCTGGAACTGATTTCGCGTGGACATCGACTGATCGCAGACGATGCCCCCGAATTCACCCAGCTGACGCCCGACATTGTCGAGGGCTCTTGCCCGCCGGTGTTGCGCGAGTGCCTGGAGGTGCGTGGTCTCGGCATCCTCAACATCCGGCGCATGTTCGGTGACGCCGCCATCAAGGCCAAGAAGTACCTGCGCCTGATCATTCACCTGCACATGCCCGAACCCGGCGACGAGGAAGGGGATCGGCTGCACGGCGACGACAGCATGCGCGACGTGCTCGACCTGAGGATTCCGCAGATCAAACTTCCCGTGTTGGCCGGCCGCAACATGGCGGTGATCACCGAGGCCGCCGTAAGAGACTTCATGTTGCGCATGAAGGGGTTCGATGCCGCTGCCGAGTTCGTTGAACGTCACGGCCGCCTGCTGTCAGACCAGAAATGAACGATTCCATGTCCCTGATCATCATCAGCGGCCTGTCGGGCAGCGGCAAGACCGTGGCCCTGCACGCCCTTGAGGACCTGGGCTATTACTGCGTCGACAACCTGCCCGGCAACCTGCTGCCTGAACTTGCCAACGAGGTGCGCAGCCAGCCCGAACGCTATCCGCGCGTGGCCATCGGCATTGATGCGCGCAGCGGGCCGGAAGGCCTGGGCCGACTGCCCACGTTACTCGAGGCGCTGCCGGGCGACCCCGGTTTTCGCCTGCTGTTTCTCGATACCGATGAGAAGGTGTTGATCCGCCGCTTCAGTGAAACGCGCCGCCGCCACCCCTTGAGCGATCTGGGCGGGCTGGAAACGGCCATCGATGCCGAGCGCAAGCTGCTGGCCCCGATCCGCGAACAGGCCGACTGGATCATCGACACCTCTGAAAGCAACCTGCATCAGCTCCGGCGCCAGGTCTGGCGCACCATCGGTATTACCGAAAACGAGAGTGTGCAGTCGGTGGTTCTCGAATCGTTTGGCTACAAGCGCGGCGTTCCGCGTGATGTCGATATGGTGTTCGATGCCCGTTGCCTGCCCAACCCGCACTGGCAGCCGGGTTTGCGAGCACACACCGGGCTGGAGGCATCCGTCCAGCACTACCTGGAAAAGCACGACATCGTCGACGACTTCTGCGATGACGTTCTGGCTTTCGTCAAGCGCTGGCTCCCGGCGCTGGCCGAAGACCAGCGCAGCCTGGTCACAATCGCCGTCGGCTGCACCGGCGGCCAGCACCGCTCCGTTTATGTCATCGACCGCATCGGGCAGACCCTGCGTGCGGAAGGCTTGAGGGTGCTGGTCAGCCACCGGGAGCTCGAGCAATGACCGGTATCGTGCTGGTCACCCACAATGGTCTCGGCGAAGCGATTCGCCATGAGGCCGAGCATATCCTGGGACGTGCGGTCAATCTCACCACCGTGGCCGTCAGCTACCGTGCCGATCCGGAGTCCAGCCTGGATGAACTGCGTGCGGTCATGGCGGCAAGCGCCGATGTTGGCGGCACCGTGGTGCTTACCGACCTGCCCGGCGCCACGCCCCACAACCTCGCTTCCCGCGCAGCCGTCGAACATGGCATTCCGGTGGTTTCCGGCCTCAACCTGCCGATGCTGCTGAAGGTCATCAACCATGTCGACGAACCGGCCGACAAACTGGCCGGTCATGCGTGTGAAGGGGGTCAGCAAGGCGTCGTTCGCAAATGAGCCGCAGAACACTGCAATTGACCAATCGGCTCGGACTGCATGCCCGTGCAGCCAGCAAGCTGGTTCAGACCGCTTCGGGCTTCGATTGCCAGGCCTGGCTGGAATTCAACGGGCGCCGGGTCAACGCTCGATCGATCATGGGCGTTCTGTTACTGGCCGCGCCCTGTGGCAGTGAACTGGTTTTGGAGACATCCGGCGAGCAGGGCGAGGAAGCGGCGGACGCCATTGCCGAGCTTGTCGAGAACCGTTTCGGAGAAGACCAGTGAGCCTGGCCCTGACCGGCATCGGCGTGACCAGCGGCATCGCGATGGGCCGCGTGCACCGGCTCACTCCCGGTGAGCTGGCACTGCCCGAGTACCACCTGGAGACCGATGCGGTGCGCACGGAGATCAGCCGCGTCCGGCAGGCCGCACAGCGCGGCGAGCGCTTCCTGGGCGAGGTGATGGCTCGTGTCAGCGGCCGCGGCAGCGAAACAGCACGCGATCTGCTCGAAGCGCATCGCCTGATGCTGAGCGATCCGATGCTGATCGAAACCACCTGCGAGCGTATCAGC
>SKZJ01000165.1 GCA_007127425.1 Wenzhouxiangella sp. | reverse complement strand
TGAGCAAGGCCGCCAACGCCACCAGCATTGCCGATTTCATTGCCAGTCGCTTCGGCAAGTCGTCGATGCTGGCGGCAGTCGTCACCGGCGTGGCGGTGCTTGGGCTGGTGCCCTATATCTCGCTGCAGCTCAAGGCGGTGGCCATGAGCTTCGGCACCCTCACCGCGGGCCGCCTGGAAGAGGCCGAGCCGGCAGCCTGGCAGGATCTGGCCTTCTACGTGGCCCTGTTCATGGCCATCTTTGCCGTGCTGTTCGGTACCCGCCGGGCCTCGGCGACCGAGCACAACCGCGGCCTGGTACTGGCCATGGGCTTCGAGTCCTTGCTCAAGCTCTCGGCCATGCTGGCCCTCGGGGGATTCGTGCTCTTCTGGCTCTACCAGGGGCCGGCGGACATGATTGAACACACCGCCACGCCGCCCTTTACCCATACCGGCAGCTTCCTGACCCTGGTCCTGCTTGGTGCCCTGGCGATGTTCACCCTGCCGCACCAGTTTCACATTGGCGTGGTCGAGTGCCGGTCCGAATCGCACCTGAAGGCCGCGCGCTGGTTGTTCCCGCTGTTCCTGGTGCTGATCGCGCTGCCCATTCTGCCGCTGGCGCGGGCGGGCATGGCCCAGTTCGGCGAGGCCGGTATCGCGCCGGACCTGTACGTGTTGATGCTGCCGCTGATCAACCAGGCCGAGGGGCTGGCGTTGTTCGCGTTTCTCGGCGGCCTGAGTGCGGCCACCGGCATGGTCATTCTCGCCAGCCTCACTCTGTCGATCATGATCGGCAATCACTGGCTGACCCCGGCCCTGCTCAATCGCCGTTGGGGTGCAGTCAGCGAACTGCGCATTCCGGTCCGCATGCAGCGACGTGTCGGCATCGCCGCGGTACTGTTGCTGGCCTATGCCTACAGCCGCGCGGTGGGCATGGCCGAGGCGCTGGCCGATATCGGGGCGCTGTCGTTTTCGGGCCTGGCCCAACTCGGGCCCGCCGTTGTGCTGGCGGTCTACCGGCCCGGCCTGCCGGCACGCGCGATCATGGCCGGCATTCTCAGCGGCGTCGGGGTATGGGCCTATGTGCTGTTCCTGCCGCTGGGCCTGGCCGGACTGGGCCTGCGCCCCGACTGGATCGGCGGTGGGCCGCTGGGGCTGGCGTGGCTGGCGCCGGAGAACCTGTTCGGCTTGACCGCGATCGAGCCGCTGGCGCGAGCCGTTCTCGCCAGTCTCATGGTCAACGGCCTGGTGATTGCCCTGGTCACGCGTTTCAGTCCGGACAGCGGCGGCGAGTATGCCGCGGCCGAGCCACTGGACCCGAAAGTGCTCTGGACGCTGGCCGAGCGCTTTCTCCCCCCCCAGCGAGCCCGGGTGCTGTCCTCGGGGCAAGACGACGCCCGCAGCATGGCGCGGCGGCTGGAACATGAACTGACCGCGGTGGTCGGTTCCGCCTCTGCCCGTCTGCTGCTGGATGCCGCCCGCCGGCGCACACCGGCCCCGCTGGATACCGTGGCCGATCTGGTCGGTCAGGCCGCTGAGCAGGCCCGTTTCAGCCAGGAAGTGTTGTCGGGAGCGCTCGAGAACATGAGCCAGGGTGTGTGCGTGGTTGACCGCAACATGCGCCTGGTGGCGTGGAACAGTGCCTACCTGGCGTTGTTCGATTATCCGGAAGCATTGATCCGCGTGGGGCGGCCGGTGGCCGACCTGCTGCGCCACAATGCCCGGAAGGGGTTAATGGACGGTGCCAATGTCGACGCCATGATCGAGCGTCGCCTGGCGCACAAACGTGCCGGCAGCCGCCATCGCGTGGAGCGCGCCTGGCCGGATGGGCGCATCATCGAGATTCGCGGCAATCCCATGCCCGGTGGCGGTTTCGTTGCCACCTTTACTGACGTGACCGCATTCCGTCATGCCGAGCAGGAACTCAAGCGCATTAACGAGACGCTCGAGCAGCGGGTGATCGAACGTACGGCCGAACTGGAACAGGCCAAGCTGGGTGCCGAACGCGCGAATGAGGCCAAGTCCCGTTTCCTGGCGGCCGTCAGCCATGACCTGGTGCAGCCGCTCAACGCGGCGCAACTGCTGACCCACTCGCTGGGTACGCAGATCGACAATCCGCGGGCACACCGGTCGCTGTCGCAGATTTCCGGAGCGCTCGCGGCGACAGAAGACCTGCTCGAGGGCCTGCTCGACATCTCGCGCCTCGACGCCGGTGGGCTGGAGCCGCGTTTGAACCGCTTCCCGCTGGCCGAGCTGTTCGAGCAGTTGCACGGCGAGTTTTCGGTGCTGGCAGAGGAGCGCGGGCTGCGCCTGGACCTGATGCCCACCGGCGCCTGGGTCGAAACCGATCCGCAGTTGCTGCGCCGCATTCTGCAGAACTTCCTGTCCAATGCCGTGCGCTACACCGAAAGCGGTCGGGTACTGATCGGGTGCCGGCGTCGCGGCGCTACGGTCATGATCGGGGTGTGGGATACGGGGCCCGGCATTCCGGGCGAGTTCCGGCGTGTCATCTTCGAAGAATTCCGGCGTCTCGACGACGAACAGCACTCGCCGGGCCTCGGGCTGGGGCTCGCCATCGCCGAGCGCATGACACGCCTGCTCGATCACGAGCTGGTGCTCGACAGCCGCCCCGGCCATGGCACCCTTTTCGGTGTGGTGGTGCCGCGCGTGGCAGCCGAACAGCCTGCCACCAGCGATCCTGGTCTGGAGCCCGAGCCCTCGTCGGCCAGCGTGCTGGTGGTCGACAACGACCCCGACATGCTGGGGTCGTTGACCACCTTACTTGGTGACTGGGGATTCCAGGTCGATGCGGCCACTCACCTCGAACAAGCGGTTGATCTTGCGAGTATGCGACCCCCTGCATTGCTGCTGCTGGACTATCACCTCGATGCCGGACAGACCGGTCTGGATGTGCTCGAAGCGCTGCGTGCAGGAGGCTGTGAGGCGCCCGCTATTCTGGTCAGCGCCGATCACGGTGCCGACCTGAAACAGGCCGCACGGCAAAGCGGGTGCGAGCTGCTGCACAAACCGATCCGCCCCCTGGCCCTGCGATCGCTGCTCAACCGTCGACTGC
>SKZJ01000250.1 GCA_007127425.1 Wenzhouxiangella sp. | reverse complement strand
TCACCAGCATATCGGCCGCCGTTCCGTTATCGGTGCTGACCGACTTTCCGACCGAGTTGAAGAGCCTGACTGGCGGGGAAGGGCGCTACACCATGTCCTTTTCCCACTACGAAGCGGTGCCGGGCAATGTCCAGAAGGAACTGGTCGAACAGCACGACAACGGGGGGAAGGGCGAAGACTGAACGTTTCCGGTTACCGGCCGGGTCGCTACCGCCGGGCGCGCTCAAGCAGCTTTTGGTGCAATCGGCGCACTGCCTTTTCGAGGTCTTGCGGTGCCGCAGTATTGTCCAGCACTTCGTCGGCGGCATCCAGTCGCTGTTGACGACTGGCCTGGGCGGCCAGCATCGCGTGCGCATGTTCGGTATCGACACCGTCGCGCTCGCGTAGTCGCCTGACCTGTTCGGCTTCGGGTATATCGACGACGATGATGCAATCGGCATCACTGAACAGGCCGGTCTCGACGAGCAGTGGCACAACGACCAGCACGTAGGGTTGCGCGCCCGCCTCGGCAATCCTTTGCCGCACGCGCGCCTCGATTCGAGGATGAAGCAGCGCTTCCAACTGCTTGCGGCTCGCTTCGTCCGAGAAAACCTTCTCGCGCAGCATGCGCCGGTCCAGTGCGCCATCGGAGGTCATGATTTCCGGTCCGAAACGCTCCGCGAGCTCGGCCAGGGCCGGCGTGCCGGGCTCGACAACCTCGCGCGCAATCAGGTCGGTATCGATGATCTCGACACCGAGTCGGGCAAAACAGTCTGAGGCCGTGGTCTTGCCGCTGGCCACGCCCCCGGTCAGAACGGCCAGCAGGGGGCTGTGCCCCTGCCGGCGTCTTTCGTTTTCGTCAGCGATACTCACCTCGCCGGCTGTCAATCCCCGGCCGGCGACATGCGGTAAATGGCGCCATCACTGCTGTCGGTGGCAATGTAGATATTGTCGTCAGGGCCGACCCTCACGTCGCGGATGCGGCCGATCCGCCCACGCAGCAGCTCCTCCTCGTGCACGGCTTCGCCGTCACGCAGCACCACGCGACGAATCTGCTCCGAACGCAGGCCACCGGCCAGCAGGTTGCCTTCCCAGGCGGGAAAGTGAGTGCCGGTCAGGATCGCCAGCCCGGAGGCCGCCAGGCTGGGCGTCCAGTCGATCACGGGATTGACCATGTCGGGATGGTCGCGGACGCTGTCGCCGAACTGCTCACCGGTGCGGTAGTCCTGGCCCCGGGTCTGTACGGGCCAACCGTAATTCTTGCCGGCCTCTACCCGGTTGAGTTCATCGCCACCACGAGGGCCGTGCTCGGTTGCCCAGATGTCGCCGGTTTCGGGATGCACGATCAGGCCCTGGATATTGCGATGGCCCATCGAGTAGATTTCCGAGGCCACTTCGTCGTCGTCAACGAAGGGATTGTCTGGCGGCACCGATCCGTCATCGTTGAGACGGAGCAGCTTGCCGGCGTGATCTTCCGGATCCTGGGCACGCGGCGGCTCGGCACCCCGGTCACCGATGCTCATCAGCAGCGTGCCGTCCGGAAGCCATGCCAGTTTCGAGCCGTAATGGCGACCCGGTTGCGAGTAGCGGTTCTGAACGAAGATGTCCTCGACATCGTGCAGGGTGTCGCCGTCGAGCCGCCCACGGGCCAGGGCAGTCGCCGTATCGTCGTTGCCGCCGCCTTTTGAATAAGTCAGGTAGATGTACTGGTTGCTGGAAAAATCCGGATGAAGCGACACCTCGAGCAAACCGCCCTGTCCGCGGGCTGCGACGTCGGGGGTGCCCGACACCCGGGTCTTGTTGCCGTCGCCATCGACGATATTGAGTCTTCCGGGGCGCTCGGTCACCAACAGCTTGCCGTCCGGCAGAAAAGCGATCGACCACGGGTGTTCCAGCCCGTCGGCAACCTCGTTCAGTTCGACACGCTGGTACTCGGTGCCGATGGATTCGGCATGTGCCGTCAGGATGCTCATCAAGAGTGCTGCGACGATCAGCAATGCGAACTTCGGGTAAACAGTGCAAAATTTCATGATGCCGTTCTCCAGTCGCCTGAATTCTGGCGTGTTTGAGTTGAAGAAGGATGATACCGCTTTCAACGTAAATCTGCCGTCGCCCTGCCCAAAACAGGGGTTCGACTTCACTCGCGCTTCTTTTTCGGTTAAGTTTTCACGGAGGGATTATTGCAAACACAGCAGAAGGGGCTGTAAACGTGACATCCATTCTGATCGTTGACGACCACGACCTGGTTCGAACTGGGCTGAAAAATATTCTCGCCGATACCGGTGATATCGAACTGGTCGGAGAGGCCTCCACCGGCGAGGAGGCAATACGCGTGGCCCGGCAACTCAAGCCTGACGTCATCCTGATGGATGTCGGACTGCCCGGGCTGTCTGGCCTGGAAACGACCGAGCGCATCCTCAAGTCGCAGCCCGATATCCGCATCATCGTACTGACCGCCCACAGTGAACCACCACTACCTGCGCGACTGCTCGACATCGGCGCCACCGGTTACCTGACCAAGGCCTGCGATGCACGCGAACTGGTCAACGCCGTTCGCACCGTGGCGCGCGGGGAGCGCTACATCGGTGCCGATATCGCACAACAACTGGCGATTTCCCTGCTCCCGGGCACGCCGCAGTCACCGTTTCAGGAACTCACGGCACGCGAACTGGAGATTGCCCTGATGCTGACCCAGGGCATGAAAATGCCGTCAATCGCCGAGGTCATCAATGTCAGTCCCAAGACGGTAGCCACTTACAAGTACCGCATTTACGAAAAGGTCGGCGTCAACAGCGAAGTCGAGCTGCTGCGCATGGCATTGCGCTACGGACTGGTCAGCGCCGATTCGGCATGACCCCGAGTCGCTGGCAGGAAATTGCACGTCGTTTGCGCTGAATCAATGCGTTAGCGGGGCAGGTCGGCTAGGGGTATTTCTGATCATCCTTGAACCATTAGATGCGTTCTTTATGCATCATTTGACGGGGTGACTAGATTCGTTTATGGTTCACTCGGCATGAAGCACACGCGATAGGTCGTCATGCGCTCCAGGGCGTATCGCATGACCTGAAACAAGCGACTGCTTCTAG
>SKZJ01000049.1 GCA_007127425.1 Wenzhouxiangella sp. | reverse complement strand
AGGACAACGGTCTCTTGCTGGCCAGCCCCCCCGACGAGCCGGCGGCAGAGTTTTTCCGGAAACTGACAGAGTTCGTCTGCGACGGACTCAACGACTGTGGATACATCTACTGCCCCGGCGATGTCATGGCCAAGAGCAAGTGGCGCATGTCATTCGACCAGTGGCGGCGCACCTTCGAAGGCTGGATGCTCGAACCCGAGCCGCAGTCGGTCATGAATTCATCGATCTTTTTCGACATGCGGCCGGTCGCCGGCGATCTCGACCTGGGCCGGCGCCTGCACGGTGAGGTGCTGAACCAGGCCCGCGACAGCAAGCTATTCCGCCGCTTCCTGGCCGCTGAGTCCATGCAGCATCGCCCGCCACTGGGTTTCTTCGGACGACTCGTGCAGGAAAGCAATGAGGAGAAGGGTCGGGGTATCAACCTGAAGAAACGTGGTGTATTGCCCATCGTCGACCTGGCACGGGTACGAGCACTGGAAGGGGCTATCGGTGTCGTCCACACCGAGGAGCGCATCCAGGCAGCGGCCGAAGCCGACATCATGAACGCGCGCGATGCCGACGACCTGATCCACGCACTGCGCTTTATCGGCAACATCCGCCTCAAACACCAGGTTGCGCTCTACGAGCGCGGCGAAAAGCCCGATCACCTGGTCGACCCCGACGAACTCTCCGGCCTGCACCGCCGCTACCTGCGCTCCGCCTTCGGCATCGTGCGTACCGCGCAGAAAGCGCTGGCGCAGCGGTATGTGCTTTAGCGCTCGTTAACGCGCCTGCATCCGGCTTCATGTTGGCACTGAACGCGAAGCCGGGTCAGCTCGTGTCTATACCCGGTTACGGTTCGAAACGATCTCGAAAGATCTCGATACCCGGAAAGTTAACCGGCCAACCGATATCACTGAACAGCGCCGGAGTGAGATCGAGTTCGTCGAAAATACCCGGCTGTCGGGCCGGTTCCATCAGTAGCGGCGGATCGGCATCCGGTGTCCAGTGAGAAATCGATGAACCATCCTCAATTTCACCGGGTGCATGCACTCTCAACAGGCCGCCACTGAATGCAGCAGGATCCGTCACCATATTCGACATGGCGTCCACGGTCGGCCCGGTCCACACCACGTTGGGATCGTTGACGGCCGAGTCGACCCGCTCCGCGTCGGTCATGTCCGGCCAATCCTTTTCGACTTCCTGGTCGCGCAGAAACAGCATGTACGCATCGTTCAGGGGATCACCGTCCCCGGTTTCCAGCCTTGCTCCAGATTCGAGATCGACCAGGGTGAGAAAACCCAGGCCGTGGGCCAGTTCGTGCAGCACGACGGGAAACAGCGGCACCGTCCCGAATGGCCCTTCGTCATCGAGCCCGTAATACCAGGTATTGCCTCCCAGGCAATCCGAATCACCATCGTCAAGCCGCACGTTATAACGGGTACTAATATGCTGATTATCGGCGAGTATCAGGTCAGATTCAGCCAATGTGATCGCCTGGGCGATCGTGTACCAGGTATCGGCTACCGGGGCTCCAGTAAAATTTGCAGCTACATTGTTCGGCCCTGCAGTCCCCAACACCCCGCTGGTCGGGTCACATTCCAGCTCCTCAAACGTTGCACCGACGCGGATCTCCACCGTCAGTTCGAGGAAATTGGCCCAGCGCGCGGCGGCCGCCTCCAGAACGTTCATCCGCTGCTCGCCGAGCGTAGTCCCGTCGTTCCCGCCGACCGGACTGACCGGCTCGGGATCGTTCAATCCTGCATTCGGCGGATCAAGGTTGACGATGACGAACTGCCCGGCCTCGATATTCTCGAGGCTGCCAAATAACGTGATACCCAAGGCAACCAAAACAACCGCTCTCATCATCGCTCTTCTCCCTCGTGCACCAGGTCATTCCAGCCACCCTTTACAAGAAAACTCGACAACCTGGAAACCTCATCCATGCATCCCTGCTCGACCAGCCCCTTGTCGTCCAGCCGAGCGGCCTTGGCATGATGAAATCGCCCCTGCAGATCGACAATCAATGTACCGTCTTCAAGTTCAACCACCTCCAGGCCCTCATGGGAACGGCTCAACGCCTGGCGCAGTCGCTCATCGGCCCGGATCATCTTCGGATCCGGTCGTCGGTAACCCAGCGTCTCACCGGTATCCGGATCAACATGCATCATCAATCCGGATTGAGAGCGAGGTTCCTGCACGGAAACATTCGCTGGACCTTCTTCCTCAACCGCCACGGAATCTGACAGCGCCTGGCCCGATACCAGAATCCCTGCAACACCGAACATTCCAGAGAACAACCTGATAGATAAGACCCTCATCTCATTTCTCCCTGTAGTTGCTGAATAGCCGTTCCAGTCTTGCACAAACCATATATATATTCCAAAAATTCCCAACAGCCTGAATGGCCGATACCGTCGTCAACAATCAAACTGCTATTCTTGGATAACAACACTAAGCGGGAAGAATATTGGCGTACCTTGAACAACTCGATCTGAATCGCAAGCTCGAGCGAAAGCACTACAAGCTGTTGCTCAAGCAATGGCAACTCGATCTGCTCTCGCTGCAGCAGGCCCTGCTGCGCACTGGTGGGCGGGTGATCGTCAACGTCGAGGGTATGGATGCTGCCGGCAAGGGCGGCGCCATCCGCCGTCTGGTCGAGAAACTCGACCCCAGAAGCTACAAGGTCTATCGCATCGGCGCGCCGGCAGACTGGGAGCAGGCACGCCACTATCTCTATCGCTTCTGGACGCGCCTGCCCGGACCCGATGAACTGGTGATCTTCGACCGCTCCTGGTACGGCCGGGTACTGGTCGAACGGGTCGAAGGCCTGGCCGGCGAGGCCGAATGGCAGCGTGCCTACCGCGAGATCAACGAGTTCGAACGCATGCTCGTCGACGACGGCGTGGTACTGGTGTCCTTGTGGTTTCACATCGACCCCGACGAGCAACTGCGGCGCTTTCACAAGCGTCTGGACAACCCCTTCAAATCATGGAAGATGACCGACGAGGACTGGCGCAACCGTGAACGCTGGGACGACTACATCGCCGCCGCCGAAGACATGTTCGAACACACCGACACCGACTTT
>SKZJ01000283.1 GCA_007127425.1 Wenzhouxiangella sp. | reverse complement strand
TGGGGTGTGAAGCGCCGGTCTCGAAAGCATCAGTTGCGCTCCGTCTCCCGTCTTCCGTCTTCCCCATAAAAACAGGGGCCGCATTCGCGGCCCCGGTCTCCATCGGTTTAGATGCGCATCACCAGATACTCACCCGCTCTTCCGGCGGGATGTAGAGCTCATGGTCCGGGCCGACGTCGAAGGCTTCGTACCAGGCGTCCATGTTGCGCACCACGCCGTTGACGCGATAGCGCGGCGGGCTGTGCGGGCCGCGGATAAGCTGGGCGCGCAGGGCTTCCTCGCTGGCCCAGAGGTTGCGCCAGACCTGAGCCCAGGCCATGAAGAAGCGCTGGTCGCCGGAGTGGCCGTCGATCACCGGCGCTTGGCCGTCATGGTGGTCGTCCAGGTAGAGCTGGTAGGCGTGATGGGCAATCGACAGGCCGCCGAGGTCGCCGATGTTTTCGCCCAGCGCCAGGGCGCCGTTGACGTTCATGCCGTCGATGGGCTCGAAGGCGTCGTACTGGGCGATCAGGCGCGTGGTGCGCTCCTCGAACTGTTCTCGGGATTCGTCCGTCCACCAGTTGGTGAGTACGCCGTCGGCATCGGACCGGCTGCCCTGGTCGTCGAAACCGTGGCCCATTTCGTGGCCGATGACGCCACCGATGGCGCCGAAGTTGACTGCCGGGTCGGCGTAGGGATCGAAGAACGGCGGTTGCAGGATAGCGGCCGGGAAGGCGATCTCGTTGCGCGTGGAGGAGTAGTAGGCGTTGACCGTCTGCGGTGTCATGCCCCACTCCCACTCGCGCACCGGCTCGTCGAGGCGGGCCAGGCTGTCTTCCCATCGCCACTCGGTCAGGCGACGGGAATTGCCGATCAGGTCGTCGGCGGCGATGGCCACGTCGGAGTAGTCGCGCCACTGGTCCGGGTAGCCGATCTTGGGCAGGAAGGACGCCAGCTTGCGTTCCGCCTCGACCCGGGTTTCGTCGTCCATCCAGGGCAGTGTCTCCAGCCGCTCGGCGAAGGCGCGCCGCAGGTACTCCACCAGTTCGAGCATCTGCTCGCGGTATTCCGGCGGGAAGTGTTCTTCCACGTAGACCTGTCCGACCAGTTCGCCCAGTTGGCCGCTCACGGTGTTGATGGCGCGGCGGTCGCGCGGACGCTGTTCGTCGACGCCGCCCAGGCGACGTTCGAACAGTTCGAAGTGAGCCAGCTCAAATTCGCGCGAGAGCAGCGGTGCGTGGTTGTTGATCCAGTGGAAGGCATGCCAGCTGGCCCAGGTGTCGGCCGGCGTGTCGGCGAACACGCGGGCATTGGCGGTGATTGCGCCGCTGGTGGCCACCACCAGTTCGTCGATATCGTTCAGGTCACGTGCCTCGAACAGGGCATCCCAGGGAAACCCGGGGGCCAGTTCGTCGAGCTCGGCGCGTTCGATCAATTTGTAGTTCGCCTGGCGGTCGCGCTGCTCGACGCGGGTCCAGTGATTCTCGGCAATCCGGGTTTCCAGCGCGAGGACGGCGTCGGCGCGGGCCTCGGCCTCGTCGATGCCGGCCCGTTCGAAGGTGGCGACAATGTAGTCGCGGTAGGCTTCGCGGTGGCCGGGGAAGGGGTCCTCGTCACGCAGGTAGTAATCTCGGTCGGGCAGGCCCAGGCCGGACTGACGGACATGAGTGACGTAGCGTTGCGGGTCGCCCATGTCCAGTGTCACGTAGACGCCGGCAAGCGAGCCGGTGCCCTGGGCACCCATCCAGCGGACCGCTTTCTCGTGGCTGTCGATGGCCAGCAGCTTGTCCAGGGTGGGCCGAATCGGGTCCAGTCCCAGTTCATCCAGGCGCCCGGTATGCATGTAGCTGGTGAAAAGATCGCCGATCTGCTGTTCTGGCGAGCCGGCCTCTTCGCCATTTTGCTGTGCTTCGAGGATGATCTTTTCGACCCGGTCCTCCGACAGCAGCCGCAGTTCGGAAAACGCACCGAAGCGGGAAAAGCCGTCAGGAATTTCGGTCGACTCGAGCCACCCTTCATTGACCCAGGTGAAAAAATCATCCCCCGGAACCACCGTTGGGCTGACGTGTTGTGTTTCGATGCCCCATTGACCCAGGGCCGGGCTGGCGTGATTAGTGCCGGCGACAGGATCGTCGGCCAGAACTGTATTGATGCCGACCAGCGCTGTGATGGCGCCGACGGTGCAGGCAGTCAGTATTTTCATGCTTGACCTTTTCGTTATTCGGGAAATGAAGTCGATGGCCCCGTCTGGGCGGGCGCCCGCTTCATTGACAGCGTCCGCGAGGTCCGGTTCCCCGCTCGGGTTGCCGAACTGACCGCCAATGCTGGCATAATGGCCGAGGAAATAGCTGATTCAGGCCAATGACTTCAAGCAAGGGACAGCCACCCGACTCCATGTGGCAGCGCGAAATGATTGTCCACCCTTCCGACCTGGAGGTGGGCAACTACGTGTTGAGACTCGATATTCCCTGGATTGACACACCGTTTCCGCTGCAGGGGGTGCTCATTGATTCCGAGGAAACCCTGACCTGGTTCGTGGAACATTGCGAGTGGGTGGTCATCGACTTCGAGCGCTCCAGTGTGCCGCCGCGCCAACGGCGCGCAGCGCGCGAGCCGAAAGAGAACAAGGATGTGCCGGCACCGGCCAACACCGATCCGGATCATCCGGTCAACGCGCTGCGCGGGCAGCGGCTGGACCGGGACAGTGTGGGCGTTGCCTTGCGTGCGTATGGTCTGCTGGACCACCAGGCGCGGCATCTGATTCGCGGTTTTGCCAAGCAGGGAACGCTCGAGATCAAGACGGCAGAGCGGGTGGTGGCCGAACTGGCCGGTTATCTCCAGCAGAACCTGGCGGCGATGGTGTGGCTGACCCGTATCAAGGATCGCGACGACTACACCGCACAGCATTCCATCAATTCCGCCATTCTCGCACTGGGCCTGGCGCATGCCCTGGAGTGGTCGCCTGATCAGATCGAGCTGTCCGGCATGGCTGCCCTGCTGCACGATGTCGGCAATGTCGAGATAGATGCCGAGATTCTCCAGAAGCCCGACCTGCTCACAGAGGAAGAGTATCGGCAGATCAAGACGCATACCACCCGCGGCTACGATTTGCTGTCCAAGCGCGACGAGGTCGATCCGGTCGTGGCCCTGGCAGCCCTGGAGCATCATGAGCGCTGTGACGGCAAGGGCTACCCTTACGGCAAAGGTGCGACCGACCTGCACGCGATCTCGAAGCTGGTCGCCATCGTCGATGTCTACGATGCAGTCACTTCCGAGCGCAGTTATCGAGTTGCCCGTTCGCACCACGATGCCCTCGGTATCCTGTGGCGCGGACGAGATCACAAGTTCGATCGCAGGATGGTCGAAACCTTCATCCAGTTCATGGGCTGGGTGGCACCGGGCACGTTGGTCCGTTTGTCCAACGGCGACCTGGCTGTGGTCGAGGAGACAAATATCGTGCACGGCTTCTATCCCATCGTCCGTCGTCTCGAGCACGGCGGCGCGGGCTATCGTGCCGGCGAGCGGATGGACCTGGCTGCACTCAAGGACACCGACGGCAATCACCTGATCCATATCGAGGAGGTCCTGCCTGACGGCGCCCACGGCGTTAACGTGAAGGCCTTGCTGGTAGCTGTTCTCGACTGATCGACCGGACATTTCGCAATCCGATCGCCGACATTGAATGAACCCCAAATCCCTTTTGCGTTGCCGGCCTGCTTGCCGGATAATCGCCGATTGGATGGGAGCCTGACCATGAGGGAATTGAATGGGCCAGCTTGACCGCTTTCGCCGTCTGCTGGGAATGACTCAGCCTGACGACCGACGCAGCAAGAAGCGTGTGCACGCTCGTCGCGGCACGCGTGTCCTGGTGGTCGACGATTCTCGTACCATCAGTGCCGCGCTCAGCCACATGCTCCGGCAGAATGGCTACGAGACGTTCACGGCCGAGGATGCCGAGTCGGCCCTGGAACTGGTCGTGGAAACACCGCCGGAACTGATCTTCCTCGATATCGTTTTACCCGGAATGAGCGGATTCACCGCCCTGCGCAAGTTCCGACGTCTGCCGCAGACGAAAGACGTTCCCATCATCATGATCAGCGGCAATCCGCAGGCGGTCGAGCAGTTCTATTTGAAAAAGATCGGTGCCGACGACTTCATGAAAAAGCCCTTTGGCCGCGCCGAGGTCTTTGCCCGAATCGAGAAATTCGTCGGCAGCGGCATGCTCAAGGGGCGCGGTTCCGTGGTCGATGCGTCCGGACAGTCGGAAGATGAGGGCCCGGAAGCCGAAGCGGAGGTTCCCTCGCCGGGGGAGCAGGGTGAGGAAAAGTGATCGGCGTCAATGCCCTGCTCGTTCATTCCTGCCACGATGAGACCATCTGATCAGCCTCTAAGGAGCACGGAATGGATCGCGAGGAACTGGTTCGCAAGCGTCAGGAACTGAAAGACCGCCTGGCTGCAATTCGGCGCGATCTGGGAGGCGGGTTGGCGCGTGATATGGAAGATCAGGCGCAGCAGCTCGAGAACCAGGACACCCTGATGGAAATCTCACGGGTGACCGAGCAGGAGCTGGAGCGAATCGAGCAAGCACTGCGGGCCCTCGATCAGGGCGAAGACAGCTGACTGCAATCGCGCTACGCGCGATTGCAGTTAGAGTCGTCGCCGTTGCTCGGGCTCAAGGTCGGGAATGCGTGTCGAGAGCTCGACTTCCCGCTCCTCACCTTCGTGCCAGAAGCGGATCGTCGCCGTGCCTTCTGCAGTTGCCGCACTGATCTGCTCAAGAAAGGCCATCGGAGTGGATGCCGCTTCACCGTCGACTTCGAGAATCAGCGCGCCCGCGCGCAAACCACTTTGCTCGGCCTGGGCGCGGGAGCCGGTCACGACCACGCCGGGTTCGTCCGGAAGCCCGAGAGCCTGGCGGATCTCGTCGGTGGGTGCCATGACGGTGATGCCGATTGCGGTCACGACATCTTCATCGTCGTCGAGGCCGCGAAATGGGATGTCTTCGCCGGCGTCCAGAATGGCCGGGGCAACGAGAATGGCCGCGCCGGTGCGCGCGGCCAGTGCCAGCGCGTCGCTGGGACGGGAGTCGATGCGGATGATATCCTCATCTTCTCCATTCCGGCGCAATTCCAGCGCGCCGAGGTAAGTACCGTTGCGCAGTTCATCGACGATGACTCGCTCGAGAGTGGCGTTGAGGGAGTCGATGACATTGGCGGCCAAATCATGGGTCATTGGCCGCTCCGGCTCGATACCGCGCTGCGCCATCAGTATGGCGCGGGCCTCGTTGGGTCCGATGAAGATCGGCACGATCCGGCCTTCATCAGGTTCGCGAAGCAACACGACCGGTGTGCCGGTCATCGGCTCGATGGCGACACTGGCCAGTTCCGCCGGCACCAGTTGATCGAAGTCGACGGCCAGCTCGCGAGCACTGGCGGTGCCGATCATGCCGACGAGCACTATACATAGAATTGGGTATCGGAAGATGTATTGCATGGAAGGATTTCTCCTGCGCTCTATATCAATCAGGGTACAGGTTTCGACCGTTGATTGCGTGAGGGGGCTGCTGGTCGCCGTCGTGTCGGCTCTGGCCTTGATACCCGTGGCGCTGGCCGACGATACTGATCGTTGGACCTACGGCGCAGATTTGCGTTCCGGCCTGTTTGCCAGTGAACGCGAGGCACGCGATGGCGAGAAGCAGCGGGCAACGCGAGCGGAGGCCCGATTGAGGGCCTGGTTGCAGAATGATTTCGCCGATGGGTGGCGGTTCCGTACGCGGCTGGCCGGTCGAGTGTCCACGGAAGGCAACGACTTCGGGTTGAAGTTGGATCGCTATCGGGCCTCTCCCACAGGCACGAATGCCGGCGAGGTGCATGTCGACGAGTTTTACCTCGCTCGCGTTTTTGCCGGCGCCGGCCACCAGTGGCGCCTGGGCCGTTTTCAGACCGCCATCAATCTGCCCATTGTGCCGGGCAAGAGCCTTGACCGTAACGATTCGTCCAATGTGGGCATCGGCTGGACGGATGGAATTCACTGGCAGGCACGTATCAGCGACACCTGGACCAGTCACCTGATCGGTCAGTTGAACCATCGCCGTGGCGCGGGCAACACCGTGCGTCCGCCGCTGGACTTCTCGCAAAGCGGCAGCCGGCTGGGAGGTCATTTCGCCCTGGAGGCAACCGAGCATCCCGGTCCGCTGGTCATGCGCGTATTCAGTGTCAACTGGATCCCCGATGCATTGGCAGTCGATGGGCGCACCGGGGACATTCGGGCAGACTACGTGACCGCTACGGCCAAGACGGCGGCGGCATGGCCGATCGGGAGCCGGGGAATGAGACTGCTGGTGGCCGGCGAGTTGGGGCAATCCTTCAACCGACCGCGACCTGGAGCACTTTCCCTGTCGGGCGAGGGCAGGGTCTCGGGCAACGCCTATCAACTCAGCGCCAACCTGCTCGATATTGTTCCCGGTCACCACCTGGGTGCCGTCTACGGCCGTGCCGGAGCGGGTTGGCTGACCTCCAACGATTACCGCAACAACGATGAGTTGTTCGAGGTCCGTTATCAGCGCCGCTTTACACCCGACCTGTCGCTTGAGATTCGCTACCGCTGGCGTCGCGAACTGGAGCCACGTATCGGGGCCGGGCGCCTGCAGGTCGATGAAGATGTCTATGCCAGGTTCACCTGGCGCATTCGCTAAGCCCGCGGTGCTGCTACACTCGGGCGCCATGGTCGCGACAACCCTACTCATCTATCTCGTGGTGCTGCTGGGCATCGGCGTATGGGCCCAGCGGCGGATCGGCAACACCGAAGACTTTCATCTCGCCGGACGACGCATGGGGCCGCTGGTGGCCGCGCTCAGTGCCTCGGCCAGTTCGTCTTCGGCCTGGACGCTTCTTGGAATGTCCGGTGCGGCCTATGCCTGGGGACTGCAGGCCGTCTGGCTGATCCCTGCGGTGGTTTCCGGCTTTTTCATTAACTGGGTGTTCATTGCGCCCCGGTTGCAGCCGGCCAGTCATGCCAACCAGGCCCTGACCCTGGTGGAGTTCCTCGCGCAAGACACCGATGCCGGGACCGAGCGATGGCTCAGGGTGCTCGGTGCGCTGATCATTCTGTTCTGCTTCACGTTCTACGTCGCTTCGCAATTCCAGGCCGCCGGCACGGCCATCAGTACGGCGCTTCCGGTCTCGGCCGGTTTCGCGATGATCGTCGGGGCCTTGATCGTGATCCTGTACGTGTTTCTCGGTGGGTTCTGGGCCGCCAGCGTGACCGATGCGCTGCAGGGATTGATGATGCTGGTCGTCGCCCTGGTATTGCCCGCCGTGGCGCTGGTGACGGTTGGAGGGCCGATTGCGCTCTGGGACGGGCTCAATGCTCTGGATGACCCGTCGCTGGTGCGTCTGGTCGATCAGCCAGGTTTGATGCTGGCCATGGTTTTCGTGGCCGGCTTGTTCGGTATCGGTCTCGGCTATCCCGGGCAGCCGCATGTCGTCAATCGATTCATGGCCCTGGAGTCGGCCGACCAGGTGCCGTTCGCACGAAATGTGGCGCTCACGTGGGCCGCTCTCATCTACACCGGCATGGTTGTTCTGGGTTGGTCGGGGCGGGTGCTGCTGCCCGAACTGGCCGACGGTGAATCGGTCCTCCTGCAGCTGGCAGTGGATCTGTTGCCGGCCGTGCTGGGCGGGCTGATTACCGGTGGGGTTCTGGCGGCCATCATGTCGACCTCGGACAGCCAGCTGCTGGTCGCGGGTTCCGCGGTCAGTCACGATCTCAGGCGCGGGCGAATTTCACTGAAGATGGACCGGCTGGTGATCATTCTGCTCGGCATTGCGGCCGTGCTGCTGGCGCTGTTCTTTCCGGCCTCCATATTCGACCGGGTGCTGTTTGCCTGGCAGGCGCTGGGCAACGCCTTCGGCCCGCTGCTGATCGTATTGCTGTTCTGCGGGCGGGTCGCCCCTGGCTATCGCCTTGCGGCCATGTTCACCGGTTTCGCGCTGACAGTCACCATCAGCTACTTCCCGCAGGCGCCCGGCAATGCGATTGAGCGCCTGGTTCCGTTCTTCATTGCCCTGGCGATTGCCTTTGCCGGCTATCGCAGCGCGCGGAAGTCCAGCCAGCCATGAACAATCTGACCCTGCTCGTTTTGCTGGTCGTTTTTCTTGTGCACCTGGCGGCATTTGCCACGCTGTGGATCCGCCGTCGGCAGGGGTACTACGTGGCACTGGTGATCACTTTCACGCTGTTGAGCCTGGCCGTCGGGCTGCGCCTGGCTGCGCCCGATTTCGGCGAAGTCAGCGATTTTCGATTGCATGAAATACTTCGCTACAGCGCATGGGGCGCCGCCGCGGTTTCGATCACGTGGACTTTGGCAAGAGTAGTGCGGCGCGTTGGTCAGCGCGGCTGGCAGAACTGCTCGTAGAGCACCGCCATGACGGCGTGCACTTCTTCGCTGGCGAGCGAGTAGTAGATTGTCTGCTGTTCGCGACGCGTGTTCACCAGCCCGCTGTTCCTGAGCAGCGCCAGGTGCTGTGACAGGGCCGACTGGCTCAGCGGCAGGTGCGAGTTGAGTTCGCTGACCGATAACTCTGCGTCAAGCAGGTGACACAGGATCATCAGCCGGTTGGGATTGGCCATGAGCTTGAGAAAGCGGGCAGCCGTTTCGGCCTGGCGCGCCATTTCCTCCGGCCGGGGCCGGGGCAGGGTGTATTGGTTGACGGCGGTCTGAGTCATAGCGCGGCCATTATCTACGAAATTGCCCCTAATTGCATCAATGCTGATGCATGAATTCCGCCGCTTGCGGCGCAGGAGGCGACCAAAGTTTGGGGGAAACGCCAACTGGCGGTAAAATGGTAAGTCTTTTGCAATCCGGATCCGCCATTCATGACTTCGACCGCCGAGACCGTTACCCGTGCCGCGGGCGAGGCCGCTGAGGCCCCGCTTCGCTTCGTCACCGCTGCCAGCCTGTTTGATGGCCACGATGCTGCCATCAACCTGATGCGTCGGTTGATACAGGCCGAGGGCTGCGAGGTGGTCCACCTTGGACACAACCGGTCGGTAGCCGACATCGTCCGCGCCGCCATTTGCGAAGATGCCGACGGCATCGCCGTGAGCTCCTACCAGGGCGGGCACAACGAGTATTTCAAGTACATGGTCGACATGCTGGCCGAGCAGGGTGCGGGCCATATCCAGGTGTTCGGTGGCGGTGGCGGCACCATCACCCCGGAGGAAATCCGCGCACTCGAGGCCCAGGGGGTCAACCGTATTTATCACCCCGATGACGGCATGAAGATGGGGTTGAAGGACATGATCGGGGATCTGGTAGAACGAACCCGGGAAGCCCGATCAGAACGTTTTGCTGGGATGTCTTCGTCAGGCGCTACTGATCGGGACTCGGGACTCGGGACTCGGGACTCGGAAGGTGGGGTTGATGCCAAGACAGTCGCACGCCAGTTGTCGAAGATCGAGAGTGGGACCATTTCGGAGCATGAGCTGGCGCAGGTTCGGAAGCGGGCAACCGAAGTCAGTAGCGTGCCGATCATCGGCTTGACGGGAACCGGGGGCGCGGGCAAGTCGTCGGTGACTGATGAACTGGTCAATCGTTTTTTGCAGTATTTTCCGGAAATGCGCATTGCCGTACTGGCGGTCGATCCGACACGCCGGCGCACCGGCGGTGCCTTGTTGGGCGATCGAATTCGCATGAACACGCTGCGCTCCGATCGGGTGTTCATGCGTTCCATGGCAACTCGCCGACAGCACCTGGCTACATCCGAGGTGGTCGACGATTCTCTCGCGCTTCTGAAAACGTCCGATTTTGACCTGGTCATTCTGGAAACCGCCGGTATTGGCCAGTCCGATTCCGAGGTGGTCGACCTGGTGGATTTCCCCATGTATGTCATGACTTCTGACTACGGCGCGGCCAGCCAGCTCGAGAAGATCGACATGCTTGACTTCGCCGAGTTGGTGATCCTGAACAAGTTCGACCGTCAAAGTTCGCTGGATGCCTTGCGCGACGTGCGCAAGCAGTGGAAGCGAAATCGCCTGGCTTTCGAGCTGGCCGATGAGGACATTCCCGTCTACCCGACCATTGCCAGCCAGTTCAACGATCCGGGGGTGACCTGGATGTTTGTGAATTTGTGTCGGCTTCTGCGGGAACAGGGGAGGTCCGGTGGGGGTGTGGATTCTGACGAGAGTGGAGATCGGGACTCGGGGCTCGGGACTCGGGACTCGGTGTGGGGCACTGAGCGGTGTGACTTTGAGCCTGGGGTGGAGTTGGATGATAAGGAACCGAAGCCATCTGTATTGATTCCGGGGAAGCGGGTTCGGTACCTGGCGGAGATTGCGGAGCAGGGCCGATCGCTCAATGAAAAGATACTTTCCTGGGCCGAAGAGGCTCGCCGGGCGCAGCATTACTACGAGGTACTGAAGGAACTCGGCGTAGAAGGCCTGCCAAAACCCATGGAGGTGCCTTCGAGTCCCGAGTCCCGAGTCCCGAGTCCCGACTCTCAAGATTCGGACGAAGACGCCACGATTACCAACCTTCGCCAGCGTTACACTGAAGCCACCCGCGCCATTCCGGAAGAGGCCAGAGATCTGCTGCGTAGCTGGCCTTCCCTCAAGTCCTCGGTCGAAGCCGAGGAGTTCAGCTACGAGGTGCGCGGCAAGACCATCTCCGGTTCCAATTACCGCGAATCACTGTCGCGTCTGCAGATTCCCAAGATTGCCGCGCCGCAGACTGCCGACTGGGGGGATCAACTGGTCTTCCTGATGAAGGAGCACCTGCCGGGTCACTACCCCTATACCGGGGGCGTCTACCCGTACCGGCGCGTCAACGAGGATCCCATTCGCATGTTCGCCGGTGAGGGGACGCCCGAGCGGACCAACCGGCGTTTCCATTACGTGTCCGAGGGTCAACCGGCCAAGCGTCTGTCGACCGCCTTCGACTCGGTCACGCTCTACGGCGAGGACCCGGCCGAACGGCCCGACATCTACGGCAAGGTCGGCAACAGCGGCGTGTCCATTGCCACGCTCGACGACATGAAGAAGCTCTATTCGGGCTTTAACCTGGCCGACCCGACGACCTCCGTGTCTATGACCATCAACGGCCCGGCGCCGATGCTGATGGCGATGTTCATGAACACTGCTGTTGACCAGCAGGTCGAAAAGCATCTCAAGGAAACCGGCCGGTGGGAGCAGGCGGAGAAGAAGAAGGCCGAGCTGCTCGGTGATGACCAGCCGCAGTACACCGGCCAGTTGCCAGAGAGCAATGACGGGCTGGGCCTGGGTATGCTCGGTGTCACCGGCGATCAACTCGTCGATGCCGAGACCTACGAAAGGATCAAGGCCGACACGCTCAAGGTCGTGCGCGGCACGGTCCAGGCTGACATCCTCAAGGAGGACCAGGCCCAGAACACGTGCATCTTCTCCACCGAGTTCGCCCTGCATATGATGGGCGATATCCAGCAGTACTTCATCGACAAGGGCGTAAGAAATTTCTATTCGGTGTCGATCTCCGGCTACCACATCGCTGAAGCCGGCGCCAATCCGATCAGCCAGTTGGCCTTTACCCTGTC
>SKZJ01000189.1 GCA_007127425.1 Wenzhouxiangella sp. | reverse complement strand
GGGCGAGGTGATGGCTCGTGTCAGCGGCCGCGGCAGCGAAACAGCACGCGATCTGCTCGAAGCGCATCGCCTGATGCTGAGCGATCCGATGCTGATCGAAACCACCTGCGAGCGTATCAGCAAGCAGCGCATCAACGCCGAATGGGCGCTGGCACAGCAAAGCGAGCAATTGCAGGAAGAGTTCCGTCGTCTGGACGACGAGTACCTGGCGCTCCGGCGCGAGGACCTCGAGCAAGCCGTGGGACTGGTTCAGCGGGAGCTGGCCGATCAGCCGACCACGGAGATCGATGCCCGAATCCCGCATCATCTCGACCACACCATTCTGATCGCCAGTGAACTGGGGCCGGCCGAGTTGACCGTGCTCAGCCAGAGACGGGTGGCCGGCCTGGTCACCGAACACGGTGCTCCTTACTCGCACACGGCCATTCTTGCCCGCAGCCTGGAGATCCCAATGGTGGTCGGTGTCCACCATGCCCTTGAGCTCTTGCAGGAAGGCGAGTCGGTCATCATCGACGGCCACTACGGCTCGGTGCTGGTGGGCGTCGACGACAACCTGCGTCGTCACTATGCCGAAAAACTGGATTCCACGCTCAGACACCGAAACGATCTCAAGCGTTACCTCGGGCGCCCATCGCTCACCGCCGACCGTCAGCCCTTCTGCCTGTACGGTAACGCCGAGCTCCCGCCGGAGTTCGAGCGCTGTCTCGACGCGAAAGTCGATGGCATCGGCCTGATGCGCACCGAGTACATGTTCCTCGACGAGCACCTGCCCGATGAACACGATCAGTATCTGGCCTACAGCGCAGCCGTTCGCACCATGAAAGGGCGCACGGTGACCATTCGCACGCTGGACGCCGGTGGCGACAAGCTGCCGTCCGCGCTCGAGCTGACCCGGGGGCCGAACCCGGCACTGGGGCTGCGCGGGTTGCGCCTGTCCCTGTCGACTGCCGATGCCTTCCGCAACCAGCTGCGTGCCATTCTGCGGGCCTCCACCCTCGGCCCGGTTCGCATCCTGCTGCCCATGCTCACCAGCGTGGCCGAAATTCACCAGGCGCGACAGCTCATCGCAGAATGCCGCGAGCAGTTGCGCAACGAGGGTTTGAGGATCGACCCGGCACTGCCGGTCGGGGGGATGATCGAAACCCCGGCTGCCGCACTGGATATCGAACACATGGCACCGGAACTGGATTTTCTCGCAATCGGCACCAACGACCTGATCCAGTACGTCCTGGCGGTCGACCGCCAGGACGAACTGGTCAGCCACATCTACGACCCGACCCATCGCGCCATCCTGGAGCTGATCGCGCGCATCGTCGAGGCGGGCCGTCGCCATGACCGCGAGGTCACGGTCTGCGGTGAACTGGCCGGCGACGCCGAGGCCGTGCGTTTGCTGATCGGCCTCGGGGTGAATCACTTCAGCCTGCCGCCGGCCCAGGTCGGCGCCGTCAAGAAAAGCCTGATCGAGTGCAGCAGCCGACGTTGCCGGAAACTGGTCGAACACTACCGGGCCGGCAACGGGCTGCGCGACGGCGCAGAGTTGCTTGCCGCACTGGCCGAAAATCGTTAGCGGTCGGTCACCTGGTCGCGCACGTAGGTCGGCTCCAGCTGCCAGGCATTGACCGGCTCGACCGATTCGGCCAGTAACAACAGTGAGCGGGCATCCGGCCAGGCATCGGGGCGTCGGTGGGACAAAAGGTCACCCACTGCCTGCTCGATCCGCTCGCCATGAACGGCCATTCCGGAACCGGCAGCCAGCCACGGTCCGCGGTGTGGCGCGACCAACTCCGAAGGTGGACCGACCTGCTCTTCTCCGATCAACTCCCGTCCACCCGGAACGGTTCGAAACCACGCGGCGTACACCTCGCTCATGCGCGCATCAAGCACCGCCAGGACGTGCTCGACGGCGCCCTCCGGATCGGCGGAGCGGGCGAGAGCACTCAACGTGGAAACGGGATACACCGGAAGCTCATGCGCCAGCGCTACGCCCTGGACCACACCGAGGCCGATACGCAGACTGGTAAATCCGCCAGGCCCGCGTGACACGACCAGGGCATCGAGATCGGCAAAGTCGATGCCGCCATCGGCAAGCAACTCGCGCATCCAGGGCACCAGCAGTTCGGCGTGGCGTCTGGGAGCGTGTTCTTCACGCACACGCACCTCGCCATTCACCTCGAGTGCCACGGAGCAGAAGTCGGTCGCGGTTTCCACGGCCAGTCGGTTCATGATTGCAGTCTATCCTTGAGAAAGCTCGCCGCTTCGGCGGCGCCGTGCACGGGCGTCATCGGCGGAAGGCTCTTCATGAACAGGCGCCCGTAGGGGCGGCTGGCCAGCCGCGGGTCCCCCAGCACCAGGACGCCGAAGTCGTCGGCCTGGCGAATCAGCCGGCCTGCTCCCTGTTTGAGCGCCAGCACCGCCTGCGGCAACTGTACCGTGGTAAAGGGGTTCCCGCCGGCCTCGCGCACCGCCTTGAGCGTGGCTTCGAGGACGGGATCGTCGGGTGCGGCGAACGGCAGCTTGTCGATCACCACCACGCTGAGTTCGCGCCCGGGCACATCCACGCCCTCCCAGAAGCTGGCCGCACCCAGCAGCAGGCTGCCCGCGGTCTCGCGGAATCGACGGAGCAGAACCGGCCGAGGTGCATCCTCCTGCACCAGGAGCTTGAAGTCGCTGTGGGCCCGCAGCCATTCGGCCGCCCGCCTCAGGGCACGGTGCGAGGTAAACAGAAGAAATGATCGACCACCGGCAGCGCGCAATACCGGGAGCACCTGTTCCAGCAACGCCTCGGTGTGATTGTGACTGGACGGTTCCGGCAGGCCTTCGGGCAACCACAGTCGAGTCTGCGCCGGGTAGTCGAAGGGGCTTTCGACCACCAGCTCGCGCGTGCCTTCCAGCCCCAGCCTGCGGGTGAAATGATCGAACTTGCCGCCCACCGCCAGCGTGGCCGAGGTCATGATCCAGGTCGCCGGCACCCGTTCACGCAGCTCCTTGAGCGGGCCGGCCACGTCCAGCGGCGTGAGATTCAGCCCGAAGCGGCCGCGTCGGTTGACGAACCAGCGCACGTAACCCTCCCGGCCTTCCAGGAAGTCGCC
>SKZJ01000151.1 GCA_007127425.1 Wenzhouxiangella sp. | reverse complement strand
TGGGTTCGACGATGATGCAGGCAATCTCGTCGGGGTATTGCTCGAACAACTTGCGCACGCTGTCGAGGTCGTTGAATGTGGCGTTCAGCGTCAGTTCGGCCAGGGCTTCGGGCACGCCCGGAGAGGTCGGCACGCCCAGGGTCTGCGCGCCGCTGCCGGCCTTGACCAGGAAGGAATCGCCGTGGCCGTGGTAGTTGCCCTCGAACTTGAGTATGCGGTCGCGCTTGGTGGCCGCGCGCGCCACGCGGATGGCGCTCATGGTGGCCTCGGTGCCGGAGTTGACCATGCGCACGCGCTCGAGCGAGGGGATCAGGTCGCACATCATCTCGGCCATGGTCACTTCACCCGGCGCGGGTGCGCCGAAACTCAAGCCCTTGGCGGCGGCCTTCTGCACGGTCTCGACGATGTATGGATGGGCATGGCCGCAGATCATCGGGCCCCAGGAGCCGACGTAGTCGATGTAGCGCTGGCCGTCGACATCGAACAGGTGGGCGCCCTCGGCGTGGTCGAAGAACACCGGCTCGCCGCCGACGGCGGCAAAGGCCCGCACCGGCGAGTTGACGCCACCGGGCATGCGGGCGCGGGCACGTTCGAACAGGTCGTGGGAATGGGTCATGATGAAAACAGCTCCTGGTATTGTCTGGCGCGTTGCTCGATGTCTTCGGCGTCGAACAGGTCGGTAATCACCGCCAGCACGTCGGCGCCGGCATCGATGGCGACCTGGGCGTTGTCCAGGGTGATGCCGCCGATGGCCGTGACCGGCAGGCCGAGCTCGCGTGCGCCGGTGAGCACGTCGGGCGGACAGTTTACGGCATCGGGTTTGGTTGGGGAGGCGAACAGGCTGCCGAAGGCGAGGTAGTCGGGTCCTGCCGCGGCCAGCTTGCGGGCACGATCGAGATCGTTGTAGCAGCTCACGCCGATGATGGCGGCCTCGCCCAACAACTCCCGGGCCTTGCGCGGGTCGCCGTCGTCGCGGCCCAGGTGTACGCCGTGGGCATTGACGATGGCAGCCAGCTCGGTGTCGTCGTTGATGATCAGGGCCGCGCCGGCCTTGTCGCACAGCTTGAGCAACTCCCGGGCGACGTCCGGGTCGGGGGCGGGCTTGGCGCGATACTGGACCAGCCGCACACCACCGGCCAGCGCGGCTTTCACGGCCGGCAGCAATTGCGCGGCCGGCCAGTCGGCCGGGGTCAGGGCGTAGAGTCCAGGCTGGAGAAAATCGTGCTTGTCGTTCATTTAGAATGGCGGCCTGTTTCGAATTTCCGTGGAATCTTAACCCGTGAGCGAACAACAACCGTACAAGCAGTGGATGTGCATCGTCTGTGGCCTGATCTACGACGAGGAAGAGGGCTGGCCCGACGACGGCATTCCGCCGGGAACGCGCTGGGAAGACGTGCCCGAAGACTGGGTCTGCCCGGACTGCGGCGCCGGCAAGGAAGACTTCGAGATGATGGAGATGTAACGGCGCCGGGGAAATGAGCTGATTCAGCTGATTCCGTGTTCGCTCTTGGCGTACTCGATGCCGGTTTGCCAGCGCCCGTCCGGCCACAATCGGAACCAGCGCAGACCCGGGCCGGTTTCATCGAGGGTAAACTTTTGCACATCGCGGTGGCTGTTGGCCACCGTCGAGGGCGCCGACAGGCAGGCGATGCCCTCGTGCTCACCGGCGAAAACCTGGTGCACGTGACCGAAGGCGACGGCTTTCACCAGCCCGTCGTCCAGCCGGTCCCACAGGCGCTCATTTTCGACCAGTGGGTACTTGTCGATCCACGGTGAATCGACCGGGATGGGCTGGTGATGGACGAAGACCAGCGCGGGCTGCTCGCCGTCGAGTGCATCGAGCGGCGCCAGGCGTTCGTCGTTCAACTCCCCCTCGGGCCGGTCATGCCAGGCCGAATCCAGCAACACCACCTGCCAGCCGCCGAAATGACACACTGGCCCGGCGGTGAAACCGGGTCGGTCCAGCGCCTTTTCCATCACCGAGCGCTCGTCGTGGTTGCCCGGCAGCCAGGCGATGGGTTTGCCCCAATCCTCGATGAGATCGGCCACCAGCCGGTAGGATGCCGCCGAACCGTCCTCGGACAGATCACCGCTGAACACGATGGCGTCGGGATCAAGGTGTCCGACCACCGGCGCCAGGCTTTCCAGGTTGGCCAGCGCCCGGCAGTCACGATACTCGGCATCCGGATCGGCCGAAACGTGGGAGTCTGAAAGTTGCACCAGGGTGAGGGGAGAAGACATCTCGTAATCCGTTGTTGGGTAAGCCCTTTGGCTTATTTGGCTCGTAAGTTGCGACCCTTGGCAGCGCCAAGCGTTCCCTGATGCTGGCTAAACGAACGACCGAACCAGGGGATTAGGGAAGGGTTAGATTCCCCACTGTCAACACATCCCCCTTCTCCAGGCCCAGTGCCTCGGCCTGGCCGGCGTTGACTTCGAGCACGTACATGGCCGGGCCTTCGCTGGGATAGCTGGGACAGCGTCCGCTGCGGCTGCGGCAGGGACGGGCGTTGTGGACGATGGAAACCACCCTGAGATCGCGGTCGAGGTAGATGATGTCGAGCGGTATGCGGGTGTTGCGCATCCAGAAACTGCGCGGCGCTTCCTGCCGGAAGATGAACAGCATGCCGCGGTTGTCGGCCATCTCGTCACGAAACATCAGACCGCGCGCGCGGGTCTGGTCGTCGTCGGCAATCTCGACGTAGAAGCGCTTGCCCTCAACCTCCACCCACGGCTCACCGGCGTGGCAGGCGGTGAGCAGGGCCAGCGCGGCCAGGGCGACAAATGCCTTGCTGATCATCGGGGTCATGGCTTGATTCTAGCGGGATGGGGAAGAAACGGGAAATGGAAAACGTAAAACGGGGGTTGGCAAGTCGCCTTTCGGTTTGCTTGGGTGGCCAATGGCGTGGCTCCAACCATTAGCCCGCGCACTTGGATCAAAGGCAAAAACCTCGCCTCCGTTTACCGTTTACCGTTTCCTGATTAGCGTCGTGTCTCAGTCCTACTCCTGCACCGGGACTCGGGACTCGAGAACACCACCGGAATCAGAACGAAGGACCAATCCTTTATTGATCGGAGCCCTTGATCTCGACCATGT
>SKZJ01000289.1 GCA_007127425.1 Wenzhouxiangella sp. | reverse complement strand
TAACCCGCAGAACTTCTTCCAATGTGGTTAGGCCCTGTTTTATTTTCGCCACTCCGTCATCAAACATATTCGCTTGGCCGCTTTGGGAAAAAGCCTGCCGTCAGTTCAACCGGATGTACGACTACACCATGAGTCACGGTGGCCTGGAAATGAACGGCCCGATTTACAGCGCCTATCATTATCCGCCTTTGACGTTCCTTCAGAAGCTGGAACACGAAGAAATCCGCAATAAAGCCCGGATTTTGATGGACAATCAACTGACCGTGGCCGGCCACCTCTTTGTGCCGGACAGCGGCATCGGAACTCCCCGCTCCCGGGACCGATCCGGAGCCGTGGAGGCACGCGGAACCCTGACCCAGCATTATGCCGCGTTTTTCGGAACACCCGCAATGCCTTCTTCATCGAATATGAGCTGGCACTTGATCGCGGCGGTGGGTGATTACCAGCCGCCCGCCATCATCGAATCGTTCTTCACTGAGAAGGAGACCGATAACGGTTTCGATTTCTGGGCTTACTCTCCGGCACCGCTCGGATCGAGGATTCACAATGCCGCTTACGATCTGGGACCGAATAATGCGACCGTTTCTCCCTGGCACGCAGTGACCGCGCCGGCGGGCAACGCGGTGATGGGGATCGCCTACGGGCACCGAGGAATGACCCACCACATCAGCATGGGCGTCTGGGTGCGTGATGCCGACGGCGGTTACCAGATCTACTACCACCACAATCCGATCATAGCGGGTGATACCACCGATGTGGGAGGACGCATGCTCGGAGGGCCGAGTGACGATCCGGACGACTTCGGGCACGAGGGCCACGATTTTCAACGCCTCATGCACGGACAAACGTTGATTTCCCTGTGGGACCCGACTTTGGAGGAGAAAGCTGACAATGTCGTTCGCGCTCACCAGGATACCCGGGCTCGGATTCCTAATTTGGCGGAATTCGGCGGGGAAATGAGCAAACGCGGCGATTGGTACGTTGGCCGAATGGGCGAGACCTTCATCGCTTACCGGTCGGCTGGGCGAGATTGTGGAGGAGGAACTCCGTGACGGGCGCGAATGGATGTACCTGCGTCTGGACGGGAAGTCCGGGTGCATCATTGAGTTCGCCTTCACGGATCAATTTTCCGCGCTCGACGATTATGCCGCCGATCTCGAAAGCCGTCACCTGGAATTCGACCGGGATTCGCTGCACGCCGAATTCGATGCCTTGCGTCCGGGATCGACGGATACCGTGCGTCTGCGCCTGGAGTATCGTCCCGAGAGGCGCTTTATCGACGGAGAAGAGCACACGATGCGGGATCTCGATCGCGGCTTCATTGATTCCCCCTGGGTCGAGTGGGACGAGGAAGATCAACGAAAGTTGCTTCGCCGGGACGGTTTTGAAAGTATTCTGTACGATGTTCCGAACGCGACGATTCGAAGGAATGAGCAGCGGGGCAGGTAACAAAAATCCGGGTGGAGAACCAGAATCGGATTTTTCTGAAAAATGACGGCGAGAACCGGGGACCAAGATAAAAAATGAACAAAGACATTCCAATAGCCCTTCAACTGTATTCCGTTCGCAATGACTGCATGGAGCGCGGGCTTGCCCCGGTTCTGGAGGAAGTGGCGAAGATGGGGTACGACGGCGTCGAGTTCGCGGGTTTTTACGAGATGAGCTCGAAAGAGGTCCGGTCACTGCTGGATGCCGCAGGACTGAAAGTTGCCGGAACCCATACCAAGCTGCCGGCTTTGCTGGGAGACGAATTCGAGCGGACGGTCGACTACAACCGGGAGATTGGCAATCGTTATATAATTTGCCCCGCTCTTCCCGAAGAATATCGAAATTCGATCGACGCCTGGAGGAAAACGGCGACGCTTTTCGACGAACTTTCCGAGAAGCTGGCCGAACACGGCATGTTGCTCGGTTACCACAATCACGCGACCGAATTCGAGCCGATGGATGGCGTGCTGCCCTGGGATGTTTTTTACGGCAATACGCGTGCCGAGGTGATTATGCAGTTGGATACGGGGAACGCCCTGGCCGCCGGGGTGGATGTGACGCCGTTTATCGAGAAGTACCCCAACCGGAGCATTACGGTTCACTTGAAAGATCGTGCTAAGGATGGACGAAAGGCTATCGTTATCGGGGAGGGTGATGTAAACTGGAGACAGATTTTCGAATTGTGCGAAAATGTCGGAGGCACGGAGTGGTACATTATTGAGCAGGAGAGTGAGGCCCATCCTCCGATGGAATGCGTTTGTATTTGTTTGAAGCGGGTGCGGGGTTTGCTGAAACAAGCTTGAGAAAGATGCGGTGAGCCATGGGGACGGTAATGCTGGCGAATCGGTTTTGCCTAGTCATTGCGGGATTGGCTGTTCATTGCCGCGCTTTGCTCCCTGGGCGCAACTTCAGCGCCGGGCGACGAGCGGCAGCATGAGGATCCGGTTCTCATTACCCTTCTTCACACCGCGGATCTGCACGGGCAGGTCTACTATCCGGGAGATTCCGAGGGCTTGGGCAGGAAGCCGCACGGTTTGACCCGGGTGGGAACCCTGGTCGAGGAAATCCGTGACGAGCTTCCCCATGTGCTGTTGCTTGATTCCGGCGACACGATCCACGGTACGCCCGAAGATTGGCATTTTGGAGGAATGGGAATTATCGAGGGGATGAACGCGCTCGGTTACGACGCGATGGCGGTGGGCAATCACGAATTCGATTTCGGACCGGAGGTCCTACAGCGAGCGCTGCGGGAGTCGTCATTCCCGTGGTTGACAGCCAATGTATTGCAGCGCGGCGCCGAGGAACTGATGGAAGGGGCGAAACCTTACCTCATTCGCGAGTTCGAAGGGGTGCGGGTTGCCGTGTTCGGACTGACGACCCTCGGAACGGTGGATATTCAATGGCCCGGCACGATTGCCGATGTGGAATTCGCCGTTCCGATCGAAATTTCCCGGAAATGGGTTTCCAGATTGCGGGAAGAGAAGGAGGCGGACCTGGTGGTTGCGCTTTCCCACTTGGGAGCGAGGTCGGACCGCAGGCTGGCCGCTGCGGTCCGACCAGACGATCTATTTCGAAGAAGGGGCACGCCTTCTTCCTCTTATTCATTCGGAC
>SKZJ01000257.1 GCA_007127425.1 Wenzhouxiangella sp. | reverse complement strand
TCGGGTCAGCGCGTGCTGGTGGTCGACGACCTGTTGGCAACGGGTGGCACGGTGCAAGCTTGTTGTCAGCTATTGGAGCGAGCGGGAGCCGCGGTGGTCGAATGCGCTTTTGTGATCGAGTTATTGGGGCTGGGCGGGGCCAAGGCATTGGCACCGCACCGCATTTTCAGCCTGCTGCAATACGATTGACTCGCACGCCGTGGCACCTTCTTCTGAGTCAGCTCGACCGTTTCGTTTTCCGCGGCGGCCCTTTGGCCAAGCGGGGCCACTGGTCCGGGTGCCCTTGATGATCCTGGGCGTCTACCTGGTGATGGTGGTCATGTTGACTCTGATGCAGCGTTCGTTGACCTATTTTCCGACCCGCCCATCCCGAATCGACCCGGCAGACGCACGTTTGCCCGCGGGCCAGGTCCATGACATCCAATTCCGCACCTCGGACGGGTTGACTCTCCGCGGTTGGCACGTGTTGCCCGCGGATCAGACGGCGGAGGGGCCGGAAGAGGCCGCGGAGCTATTGGAATCAGGCGGGCCGGTCGTTCTGTACTTCCCCGGAAACGGCGGTGATCGGACGTATCGCGGAGAGGAACTCCACAGTCTGACTCGGGTCGGATGCCACGTGTTCCTGTTCGATTATCGCGGGTACGGGGACAATCCCGGGCGTCCCAGCGAAACGGCCCTGGTCGACGACGCAATGGCTGCTTGGCAGTATGCCACTGGCGAGCGGAACCTTGCTACCGAGCGGATCATCTTGTATGGCGAGTCGTTGGGTAGCGCGGTGGCGGTTCAGTTGGCGGCTCGAGTGAGTCAAAGCGGGACGCCACCTGGCGGCTTGGTGCTCCGTTCCCCCTTCTCTTCGTTGGCCGATGTGGCCTCGTACCACTACCCTTGGTTGCCTGTGCGGTGGCTGTTGCTGGATCGTTACGAATCGACGGCGCACATTCGAGGGGTAACTTGTCCGATCCTGATAATTCATGGCCGTCGCGATTCGATCATCCCGCTACGATTTGCGGAACGACTTTATCAAGCCGCCCCGGCGAAATCGGCGGCGGGTATTTCCAAGCGTTTTGTCGAGTTGCCGCAGGCGGATCACAACGACGTAATGTTTGTACACCCGCGTGAGGTTCAAACGGCGTTGGAAACTTTTCTGTCGGCGCTGCCCGACGACTCGACGACCGGCGGGTAAGGAAAAAATCCGATACCCAGGTAATAAAAATTGTTGACCGCTGGGTAGTCAGACGATATTATCTTGAACACGCGTTTTGAGCGGAGCGACGGGGCCCGGCCCACCCCACGCCGAGACGCAGCGGAGGGAAGCGGGAGGGACATTGGATGCCTTTCGCCCCGAAGTATCCTCGAGGCCCCCAACCCGACACCTCACCGCCACGGCACCCGTGGCGTGATGGTTCTCCCCTAACGGGCGGTTTTCACGAAAGCTGCGATGCTGGCCCTTTCCCAGACAACCGGTTATGCGATCTTGGCACTCGGATGTTTGAACGGGTGTTGTGGTCGTTTGATGTTGGCCCGCGAGATCGCCGCCTCGACGGGGACTCCGTTGCCTTATTTGTCCAAGCTGTTGCACGCTTTGTGCCGTCAGGGGCTGATTGAGGGGAAGCGGGGTTACCGGGGCGGTTTTGTGTTGGCGCGACCGGCGGAGCAGATCAGTTTGTTGGAGGTAGCCGAGGCGGTGGAAGGGGACGCCTGGTTACCGCGATGTTTGTTGGGTTTGGCGGATTGTTCGCCCCACCAGGAATGCCCGGCACACGCGTTTTGGGTGGTTGAACGGCAGCGGATCGAAGACAAGTTGCGGGCGACCACGGTGGCGGACATTGCCACGTTTGCTCGGCAGCGAGGTCTGGTGGGTTTGCGGGAGTTTTTTCGCACACCTCCGGAGGGTGCCCATGAGTGAGCGGGACGATTGGGCCATTGTCGGGCGCGAGTCCGACCGGACCAGGCCGCGGAGAGTTCTCCGGGCGGTTAACATTTGAATACCCGACGGGGGGGTTAAGTATGTCATTGGAACATTCGTCGAGCGGGATGGTTGGCTCACCGCAGGAGCCGGTAGCGGGAGGCTGTGGCGGCTGCCGAACGGATGATTGTCCGTTGAGCACGGCGGTGGCGGCGCCGGATATGCGGGGTGGTCGGCTGGCATGGGCCTCGCTGGCCGTTTTTATTGGGCCGTTGTTGCTAGCGGTGGCGGGCGCGATCGGGTTCGGTCCGACGGTAGAGGGCCAGTTATTTGGCGCGGCGAGCGGGCTGGTGTTGGGGGGGCTTGTGGGCGGTTTGGTGGTCATCGTGCTGGCCCGGAAGGACGTGGGATGAGTCTGTTTGGCGGTTGGTCCGGTTCGCGGGGATCGTTTTTCGGGGGAATTCACCCTCCGGAGCACAAGCAACGGACGGCGGAGGAACCGATCGAGGTAGTACCGACGCCGGCGGAGGTGCGGATCTCGTTGCTTCAGCATTTGGGGGCGGTATGCGACCCGCTGATCAAGCCGCGTGAGGAAGTGCACTTGGGCGCGGAGATCGGTCGATCGGAGAAGTTCATTTCGGCGCCCGTCCATGCCAGCATTTCGGGGACGGCGATGCGGGCCACGGTGGCGACGCTTCCCAACGGTCGGCACGTGCCGGTGATTCCGATACGTGCGTATGAAACGCAGCCGCTGGCGGATCGTGCGTTGTACGATGCGATGTTGGGGGGTAGTTGGCCGCTGGGCGAGGCGGAGCAATTCGAGCCGGGAGAGATCGTGGAGTCGGCCCGCGAGGCGGGTCTGGTGGGCATGGGGGGAGCTGCTTTCCCCACGTTTGTCAAGCTGATGCGTCAGGCGGATCAGCCGGTGGACACGGTGCTGGTGAACGGTTGCGAGTGCGAGCCGTTTTTGACGGCCGATTATCGGATGATGGTCGAGGCGCCGCGGGCGATTGTGGCGGGCGGGCTGTTGGTTCGTCGCGCGTTAGGTGCCCAGCGGGTGCTGTTGTGTATCGAAGACAACAAGCCGTTGGCGGTTCGGGCATTGCGCGAGCTGCGGGGGATGCGCCCTCGTGGGAGCGGCTTCAGCCGCGATGAAGGCCTTGTGACGTCACGCTATCGCGGATAAATCCGCT
>SKZJ01000095.1 GCA_007127425.1 Wenzhouxiangella sp. | reverse complement strand
CGCGTCCATCACCTGATCGGCAACCACGAAGCGATGAACGTCTACGGCGACCTGCGTTACGTAACGCCGGGGGAGTTCAGGGCCTTCGTCAACCGTGACAGCGAACGCGTGCGCGACCGCTACTTCGCGGCCGTCATGGAGCACATGCGCGAATCCGAACCCGATCGCCACGCCGCCCTGCCCGACGACTACCGGGAACAATGGAACCGCGACCATCCGCTGGGATGGGTCGAGCACCGCCTCGCCTGGGACCCGCGCTGGAACCCCGACGGTGAACTGTTTCAATGGGTCATGGCCTCGAAAGTCGCCGTGCAACTCAACGACATGATCTTCGTGCACGGCGGCATCAGCCGGGAGTACTACCACCACGACCTGGCTTCCCTGACCAAAATGGTGCATGACGCCCTGAAGCTCGACGAAACGACCGACCTCGGCATCGTTACCGATGAGACCGGCCCCTTGTGGTACCGGGGCCTGGCCGGCACCCCGCCCGCCACGACACCGGAGACCGTCAGCGCGATCCTGAAGCGGCACGAGGCCCGGCATATCGTCATGGGCCACACGCCCACCGGCGGAGTGATCTGGCCGCGCCACGACGCGGGGGCCATTCTCATCGACACCGGCATGGGCGCCTATTACGGCGGGCACATCGGCTGGCTGGAATACAGCGACGGGCAACTGCTGGCCGGCTACCCGGAAGACACGCTGCAACTGCCGCTGCGCGACGATGAGCGTCTCGATTACCTCGAACGCGTCATGGAGATGCAGCCGGACAACGACAACCTCAAACAGCGGCACCGCAACCTCAAGCGGCACGGCGGGCGGGAAGAAAAGGACGATGCCGAAGATGAAGTCGAGGCAGTCGGGCCCGATCCCGCCGCTACCCCCGGCACCGTGCGGTCACTTCGCTTTCGAAACGATCCGGGTTTTCCAGGGTCCGGAAAAACTCCCGAAGATAGCGCAGCGCACGGTTGCGATTACGCGAGCTCAACCTGGGCTCGTCAAGGACCAGGTCCCGGATATCTTCCTCGAGTTCGAGAAATTCCCGGCGCACAGTCTCCAGCGCCGGACTATGTCGGCAGAACCCCCGGTACAGACGCTCGGTGACCCGCTGGATCGGCAGGCTTTCGTGAGGCGCGGCGTAGGACGCATCGACCCATCCCGCGGCATCAAAATCATAGGGCAAGGCATATAGGCTTTCGCTATCCAGAACCCCGATGGTGCGCACATTGTGGCAACAGCGCTCGTCGTCCGTCGCAGTCCACACCGACCAGTCTGTATTGCCGATCAGGTACTGGAACAGCATGAAACGAGTGATTTCCTCGGCATCGTAGTGCTCGGGACCGATCCGGCCCGTTCGCACCCGGGACAGATCGTTTCGCCGGGCCACATCCCGGACGTGTTCGAGCAGGAAAGCAAAACGCCCGGCATCTGCGGTACCGTGTTGCTCGTCCAGGTAGGTAATCTCCAGCGCACGCACGCGCAAGCTGCGATCGGTCAGGAGGTTGTAGATCCGGTAGGCCAGCATCTCGAGCACGTAGTACTGCTCCCAGCGCCGGCTGCGGCTGCAATGGGTCACCATCTTGAGCGAGCGCTGCCCCTCGAATACAGTGCCGGGCGTGGTGCTGCGGTCGAAACGCAGTCGCAACGGCGGGAAACGACACAGTGCACGGCGCGTCACGCCACGCCGCTCCACGGTCAGTGCAAGGCGATGGGTTTGCCCGTGCTCGTCCTCGTACTCGAGATGGGCGGGATAGCGATCGTCGCTGTCACCGTCACGCTCAAACTCGCGCCAGGGGGCAATCAACGTCACCGATAGCGTGGCCTCTTCGGTAAACAGCGGTCTGCCGTCTTCGGCCGCCAGCGGACCGATTCCCAGCAGCAGGAGCAGCCCGCCGACCAGCCATCCCGCAGCCTGTCGACCCGGTTGGAACCAGTGGGGCCTGATCGGTGCGGAGATCATTCCCGCTTTCCCGGAACCTGTGCCGACGAGTCCTCGCCCGGCAAGGCTTCCTGTTCCTCGGCCAATCGCTGGCGTTCAGCTTTCTGCTGCCCCTTGTAATCGGAATGAAGCCCATCCCCGAAACTGCACAGGTAGAGCGTCGCGTAGCAGAAGAACACGCTCAACACGGCAACGATTTCCAGCGCGCCCACGCCAGCGGCAATACCCGCTCCGATGGCCACGAGAATGAACTGGGCATCGAATGTATCCTGCAGGGCGCGCCGAAAGCGAACCCCGGCGGCGACCCCCGCCAGCGCAAAGGCCAGTGCCAGGCTGTGCTGAACCACCACCACGATAGCCGCCACCACGCCGGGCAGAATCAGCATCGTTTCATCGAGCGAGTGATCGTAGTTGCTGGTGCGATAAATGCCGCGGTGCAGCCAGGAAACGGGCAGCATCAGCAGCCAGGTACCAAGCAGGATGATGGCGAGCCGAGGCGCATGTCCCAGCGCGAGAATACCTTCGGCAGTGGATGCGCTCGACGCCGCCGGCGATTCACCAACGGCCAGTGGCGCACTTCCCAGTTGGGGAGCCGTGCGCTCGGCCAGCTCGGAAATGCCGCCGATCGGGAGGTAATCGGCCGAAGTGGGAAAAACGAGAAGCAGCACCGCAACGGCCAGGCCCAGGCCGACGTGGTAGAGCAACAATCGGCCCAGCAACTGCCGACCGGGAACACGCATCCCGCCGTCCGGCGCCGGAGCGGGCCCGGAGTCTCGCGAAACACGCTTTTCGGTCGGTTCGACCACCACAGCCTCCCCGGCATGGAGCCGGAGCACAAGCGCAGACGCCGTCTGCCTGCAAACTCAAGCATACGCCCGCGGTGCATGATCGGCAAATGGGGGAGTGGGTCGGGCGGAGGTCGGTGCGGCGGTGCGTCCGGGTGTCCGTTCACCCGTCCAGCCTGAAACCTGAACGAAAAAAGGGAGCGAATCCGCTCCCTTTTTCTTGTTCCTTGCGCTTGGAGCCGCCGATCAGGCCTCGAAGCGTGCCTTGAGCTTCTTCAGTGCGACGGCTTCGAGCTGGCGAATGCGTTCGGCGGAGACGCCGTACTTGTCGGCCAGTTCCTGCAGCGTGATCTTGGGGTCGAGCAGCCAGCGGCTCT